>CBFGYX010000499.1:0-1841 GCA_965653075.1 uncultured bacterium | reverse complement strand
CTCCATGACTCAGGGATGCCGCGGCTTCCGTCGTCCATGCCCATCCAGTCGCGCGTGCCGCCGTTCGCCGTCAGGAACGAGCCATTCAGCGAGGTGCGCGTGTTGAATCCTATCGACGACTTCAGTCGCAGCACGAACGCTTCCGGGAAGGCCATCGTGCCGATGTTGATCATCCCACCCGTCGCGGTTCCCGGTTGGTCGGGCGTGAACGTCTTGGTGGTGACGATATTATCGAGCAGTGCTGAGGGGAAGAGGTCGAGCGGGAGTGCGTTGCGATCGGGGTCGGCGCTGGGCATCGAGGCCCCGTTAAGCTGCACGCCGGTGTATCGGCCACCGAGGCCTCTGACGTACGCGTAACGGCCGTCCACGACCGTGGTGCCGGTAACTTTCCGCAGGGCGTCGGACGCCGTCGAGCCGCCGCTTCGGCTGATGGCCTCTGCGCTGATCGCGTCGGATACCGCAGCTGCCATGCGCCGGTCACGCAGCATCGATGCCTCGTTATCGCGAAGGGCACGCGCCTCAACCGTGACCTCGTCGAGTCCGATGGATTCGGGATACAGGCGGACGTTCACTTCGGTACTCTCTTCCGCCGTAACCGAGACGCCGGAAACGACCAGCGCGTCATACCCGATGAAGGAGAAGCGGATGTCGTAGCGGCCGGGCGCGAGTCCGCGAAGTTCGTAACGTCCGTCGAAATCGGACGTGGTGCCAACCGTAGTGCCGTCGATCGAAATGTTGGCGCCTATAAGTGTCTCTCCCGTTTCGTCGTCGATAATGCTGCCCGTGATCGATCCGGTCTGCGCCGACGCCGGCAGCACGATTAGAACGAGAGCGAGGATCGCGGGGACGATCCTTCGTAAGAAAGGCTGGCTGGTGACAAGCGGCATGAACGGCTCGACTGACGGATGATTTCGTGTCGAGCCGAAAGTATTTGCGCCGCGTTATCGCCTCATTATCGCAGGATTACGATTATGTTAGCACGCCTACTAATCAATTGACCAGCAGCCGGCATGATCTCTGAACTGCTCCAGTGCCCCAACTGCGGGGGTGTGGTCGACGTGGAAGCCAACGCAGTGACGTGCACCATCTGTTCGACGGTCTATCCCATCGATGATGGCGTCCCGGTGTTCACGCCGCCATCGCCACCAGACGACGGCGCGTTCGATTATCGCGAGCATTATTCGATTGATAACGACGTATACGACTATTTCGAGGAGCGCGGTGCGGCCACCAGTCATGAGGAGCGGCGACTTCATCAAACGGTGATCCGGCATGTGCCGCACGATGCGCGGCGGATTCTGGATGTGGGCTGCGGCGGCGCGTGGGTGGCTGAGGCATATCTTCCGAAGGGCCGTGAGGTGTGGTCGCTCGACATCACGGCGGTCAACCCGAAGCGGGCGCTGGCTCGGCATCCATCGTCGCGTCACCACGGCGTCGCCGCCGATGCGCTGAAGCTTCCGTTCAAGGACGCTTCATTCGACTGCGTGATTGCGGCGGAGATCATCGAGCACGTCGTGGATCCTCGCGCTTTCGTGGAGTCACTGATGCGAGTCGTGAAGCCGGGCGGGGAACTCATCGTGACAACTCCATACCGAGAACGAATCCGCGAGACACTCTGCATTCACTGTAACAGGTTGACGCCGATGGACGCCCACCTCCACTCTTTCGACGAGGATATTTTGCTCGGGCTCTACGATGGAGCGGACCTGGAATCTGCCTCCTGGACCACGTTCAGCAACAAGGCGATGACGATCCTGCGCACGCATGTTGTAATGCAGCACGTGCCTTACCACGCTTGGAAGCTCACCGATTTGCTGATGAACCGCGTCACGCGGAAGCCT
>CBFGYX010000498.1:0-1847 GCA_965653075.1 uncultured bacterium | reverse complement strand
TCGTATGACCGTCGACAAGCAGGTATTCACGGGAAAGATGGTCGTCATCGATTGATGGAAATGGGGGCTTCCTGTTGATTGGCGACTTCTCCGAACCGGAGGAGTGTAGTATAGAAATGATGGCAGTCGCCAGGTCGGACGAGGGGATTCAAACCGGCAGATCCACTGAGAGCCGGGTTAACCGCAAACCGGATGCTCTACCGCGTCCTATTCTGCCGCATGGATCGAGGATAAGGCATGCGCTCTCAGCAGGTTGCAGGGCTCAAAACCGATACCTGAAACGCAGCTGCGCGCCGTCGGCGCCGAACGACGGCTCGAGCAGGTATTTATGGTCGATCGGCTCGCGGAATCCGCTGCGAGGCCTGCGCACCCCGTCGATTAATTGTAGCACATAGGAGCCGGCCGCAATGCCGAGCATCAGGTTTCTACGAGAGCGGTAATTATTGATGCTGGACGCTAGTTCCTCCGCACGATCACCTCTCGCCTTCACCTCGTTCTCCGTCACTGCCAAATAATATTGGCGCTGTACGGTAGTAAACTCGTCGTTAAGGGGAAGTGCCTTGAGATGAGCATGCGTGGCACCGGCCACAGCGCCGGCCACCAGCGCAAAGGCCACTGAACCTCGAAGCTTCTGGCCCCTGTAAAAATGAGCTCCACCAGGCAGAAAGGCGGCCGAACGCATTGTACCCGCATCCGGGCGGAAGTATATATCGGCCGTCGTGAGCCGATTATCAACCACATACACGCCCGTCGCCTTGCGTCCAAAAACTGGATGCACGATTACCACGTCATGATCGCCTTCGGGCAGATCTAGTAATGCACGTCCGGTGCCTAACGGCTCGCCGTTGACGAAAATGGTGGCATCCGCATCGGTGTGAACGGCGAGCGTCGCGCCCCAGACTAATCGCGGATAGCTGGAGTGTTGATGCAACGGGTACGATGGACGCGAAGGGGCGGGGTATTTGTATATATCAACGTACGTAAGCGTGTCTGAATCCACATCTAAACGAACGATCGAGTCGAATGAACCACGGCTTGCAATGGTGAGGTGGTGTCGGCCGACAGAAAGTTCGACGACAGTATCCGTAGGTGTAATAACAGCGTAGTTGTGGAAGTCGTGATCTATGACTACCAGAAATGTATCGTCAGACGGTAGTCGAAAGATGACTTCTTCCATCGCCACCGTATCCGTGACCTGGGCATTCGTACTCGGCGTGGTCAGTAAAATCGCAATCAAAAATAAGAGGCCGCACCGCATAATGTTTGTCATGGTGGTATCACTGATGATGTGGGGCATAGCAGGCCGTTGACAAATCGAACATCTCTGCGTTCTGCTTCGTCGGCGCTCCCTGCGACGTACTAAAGTACGCCTCAGTCGCATCTCTTTGCACGCCTTGATCTGCTCGATTTGTCTTAGGCCAGGGACGTTGGGTAATTCAACAGTCAGATAGGTACGTTACTGATCGCCTCCGATTCTATCCCACAATCCCACGACTTCGGATAAGCTGAACACGGCACGCGGTGCGGCGATCATAAAGCTATCCGTTTCTTTGTGATACGGCAGCGTGATCCACCACCAGTCGAGATCTCCCGGCGCGTTAGATATTTCGGACAATACGTTTCTTGTATTCAGATCCCAGATTCGTAACTCCGAGGTCAATACGGCAAGGCGTTGTCCGTCCGCCGAAAAGCCTACCGCTTCGGGCCGATTTCCGATCGGTAATGTTGTGACGATGTCTCCGTCCTGCAGGGAATAGATGTTGACGTCATAGTCTGTCGGACACGCAAGCAGACGGCCGTCACTTGAGATCGAAGAGCGCGTTACGCCGTGGCACGACACCGGAAGC
>CBFGYX010000497.1:0-1863 GCA_965653075.1 uncultured bacterium | reverse complement strand
AATCTCGGAGATCGACTTCAGAACGTGCAGGGGGCAATTAGCGATCTCAAGTCAAAAGCGGTTCGCGTTATTCGACCGTCAAGTGTTTATGAGGGAACGGCCCACGTGAAGGAAGGACAGGCTGCGGCACCGGATTTTTTAAACGCCGTCGTTGAGGTTCGAACGTGTTTGAGCCCGAATGGCCTGCTCGAGGTCGTGCTGGACGTGGAGGCGAAGCGTGGCCGCTCGCGGACTGAGAACGAGCGCTGGGAGCCGAGGACACTCGACATTGACATCATCGCGTTCGGTACGCGGTCCGTTACTACCGATCGCCTCGTAATTCCGCATCCGCGCATCGCCGACCGGCGCTTTGTGCTTCAACCGCTGGCAGAGATCGCGCCGGATGAGGTGCTGCCTCCGCCGATTAATGACACGGTGGAACGTTTACTTGCTGCATGCCGGGACCCCCATACGTTACGCAAGGTTCATCCACCCGAGGCGCTTCTCCCGTATCCTCATCATTCATGACCGACGACACGCACTCAGAAGCCTTGCTGTTGCCGGAGGAATTGCGCTACATCGTCATCGAGGGCGTGATTGGAGCCGGCAAGACGACGCTCGCGCATTATTTCGCAGAGCGGTTCGAGGGGAAACTCGTCGTCGAGGAGTTCGAGCAGAATCCTTTTCTCGAACGGTTTTATCAGGACTCGAAACGGTGGGCATTCCAGACTCAGCTCAGCTTCCTGGCGAGCCGCTTCCGTCAGCAGAAGCGGTTACTCGATCGCGACCTGTTCCAACGCGTGGTGGTGAGCGACTATTCTTTCGACAAGGATCGCATCTTCGCACATCTCAACCTGGACGGCGATGAGTTACAGCTGTATGAGTCAATGTTCACGCTCATGCAGCCGTCTACGCCCATTCCGGACCTCGTGATCTATCTGCAGTCCTCTACCGACCGCCTTATGCAGAATATTGAGCAGCGTGGCCGGAGCTATGAGAGGGATATGGACCGCACCTATATCGAAGCGCTCAACGAAGCCTATAACTACTATTTCTTCCGCTACACGAAGAGCCCCCTGCTCATTATTAACGCCTCCGAAATTGATTTCGTCAAGAATGAGCAGGAGCTGGACGAACTGCTACACCAGGTTGCGGCTACAAGGCATCACGGAACGACCTATTTCAATCCGGAGAAGAAGCCGCAAGAGGCGGGTGTAGTGCGCTGAGAATGGCGAAATTCGTCCTTACACTTATCATCCTGTACCTGATCATCAGGGCAGCCGTATCCCTGCTGCGTGCGACACGCTATGGAATTCCGGGGTCGAACCCGCCGTCGTCGCGAACCTCGGCGTCTCGAAACGGGATCGACAGAGACTGGGAGGTCAAACGAACCGTTACCGGTAAGACCTATCAGCAAGAGTGGTCGGTGGGACAGCCGCGGCAAAATGGCAGGCGAAAAGCGGACATAGAAGATGCGAGATGGCGCGACGTTTAAATAGGGAGTCGCACAGAGAAGCTAAATAGGGAGTCGCACAGAGAAGCGTAAACTCGCATAGGTGCTGGGCCTCGTACTTGCGCTGCAACCGTTGGAAGTGATGATCAGACGTCGAAGCTGAACGTTAAATCGTAATGGGCCGGGACGGCTTGACCGCCGTCTCGCGCAGGGCGGAAGAGCCACTGCCGGGCAGCAGTCAGTGCGGCTTCCTCCAGTCCGTACGAGACACGATCGACTGCCTGGAGCTGGGTCCCAGCTCTATCCACAGCGATGTGGCGTAGCGTTATTTCAGCCGACGTCACCTTCCCGTCCACATCAACATTCACGCGCACAACGATGCGGGCGCGGATGCCTCGTCGTCGGGCTTCCGGGGTGATCTCCGGCTCGAC
>CBFGYX010000496.1:0-1874 GCA_965653075.1 uncultured bacterium | reverse complement strand
CTGACCATCCGCTCTTGCGCCAACCGCCCGGACGCACAACCTGACGATCCGCTTCAATCCCCGGCGATGAAGACGCGGATCATGACGTGTGGCGCCGTGGGCACCAGTGTGCATGCGCCGCCGCAGCGGCGATGTCACGCCGCGATCTCCCACGCGTCGCCCGATGCGAGCAGTTTGTCGAGGTCGCCCTCGCCTCGTTTTGCCACGACATCTGCCATCTGCCGATGAAAAAGCTCCTCGTAGGTCGGCCGGTCTTCGCGGTAAAAGATGCCCAGCGGTTGCGGCAGATCATCGTCGAAGAACAAGCGACCGACGATCGTAGCGAGTTCGCGGCTGGTGTCGTCGTAAACGAGACAGTCGTCCGCCGACCACCGGCCGTTCGTCAGGTCGATGACCTCAAGCCGGAGACCCTCGAGGCGGAGGCCTTTGTAGCCGTTGTCAAACAGGAGCTGCTTACCCGATTCCACCTGAACGGTCCGCGCCGGCTTCGAGTCCTTCTCGGTAAACTGGAAGAAGGCGCCGTCGTTGAAGATGTTGCAGTTCTGGTAGATCTCGACGAATGACGACCCGCGGTGATCATGCGCCTGCCGCAGAACGTCCTGCATATGCTTCGGGTCGCGGTCGAGCGTTCGGGCGACGAACGTTGCATCGGCACCGAGCGCCAGCGCAACCGGGTTGAAGGGATGGTCGAGCGAGCCATACGGCGTGCTCTTCGTCACTTTCCCTACCTCCGAAGTCGGACTGTACTGGCCTTTCGTGAGCCCGTAGATCTGGTTGTTGAACAGCAGGATCTGCAGGTTCACATTGCGTCGCAGGATGTGGATGAGGTGGTTGCCCCCAATCGACAGGGCGTCGCCGTCTCCCGTGATGATCCACACGTCGAGCTCCGGCCGGCTCGTTTTCAATCCCGTCGCAATCGCAGGCGCGCGTCCGTGGATAGAGTGCATGCCGTACGTGTTCATGTAATAAGGGAAGCGGCTCGAGCAGCCAATCCCACTCACAAACACGATGTCTTCGCGGGGCACGCCAAGATCCGGCATTAACCGCTGCACGGTGGCCAGGATCGCATAGTCGCCGCAACCCGGGCACCAGCGTACGTCCTGGTCCGTGGCGAAATCCTTCCGCGTGAGTTTGCCATTGCCGCCGACGGATGGCGGCATCGACGGCGGACTTGCCGGCGGCATGTTCGGCTTCTGCGTTCCGGCCGCGGCGCCGGGCCCCGATCCAGGTGTACGTTTGCCGGCCGGCTGCGGCGGTGGCGTCGGCTTTTTAGTTGCAGAGCCAAAGCCCGGCGGCAGCGTAGGCTTCCGCGCCCCCGGCCCTTTGTCAGGCGCCGTCCCTGACGCCTCATCAGGCTCACCGCCGAAGCCCGGCGGCATGGTCGGCTTCTTCGCCGCGCCGGAGGTTGGAGGTAGGGTTGGCTTTCTGTGCAGGTCGTCCTTCTGGTTTGCCATTGCTACTGCATAAATGCTCCGGTCAACGAAGGCCGTCAGCGGATAAGCATCGTGATGAAAATGAGTGCGCAGAGGCCGATTCTCGCGTCGGGTTGCTGAGACTCGGTGTTTACACGGTGGTCGGTTCCGATTGCGAAGTCAACATCTCCTCCACGGCCTCCTCGATCTCGCTCGTTCTGAAGGGCAGCCCTTGGATCTTGTTGAGCGGCGTGAAGTCGCGCAAATACCGATCGCGCAAGATGCGCACAAGCTGACCGTTGTTGAGCTCGGGCACCAGCCAGCGATCAAATCTGGAAATGATATCGCCGAGGTCGTTCGGCAGCGGATTCAAGTGCTGAAGGTGTACGCTCGACACCCGGTGTCCTCGGCCGCGCAACCGGTCAACGGCCGACTCAATTGCTCCACGCGTCGATCCCCGTG
>CBFGYX010000495.1:0-1885 GCA_965653075.1 uncultured bacterium | reverse complement strand
TGACGCGCCGATTTCGGCTGATGACCTGGCCGACCGTATTACGATGGCCGGCCTCGAAGTCGAAGAACTGAGCTACATCGGCAATGACTTCGACGGCATTGTCATCGGCCGTGTGGATGATGTGCGCAAACATCCCAACGCTGATCGCCTGTCCGTCTGCCGCGTAGATGTGGGTGGGAATGAACCGCTTAGCATCGTTTGCGGCGCGCCCAATGTGGCTGAAGGGCAGCGCGTGCCGGTCGCCGTGGTTGGCGCCGAGCTGATGGTTCCCGCAAAGGAAGGCAACGGGCCGGCACAGCCATTCAAGATTGGCAAGCGGAAGATGCGCGGCGAGGTCTCCGAAGGAATGATCTGTTCGGAATGGGAGCTCGGCCTCTCGGAAAATCACGACGGTATTCTGGTTCTCCCGGAAGACGCACCGATAGGGAAGCCGTTCGGCGAGTATCAGGTGAGCCGCGGCGCGCCTGCGGCCGACACCGTGATCGAGATCGCCGTTACACCCAACCGCCCCGACGCAACGAGTCATTTCGGCGTTGCACGAGACGTGGCGGCGCTGACGGGCTCGCGCTTCGAGCGTCCTGAAGTCGAGCCTATTCCGTTGGCGTCGGATGCTCCGGTCAGCATCTCAATCGATGCCCCGGAAGCATGTCGTCGGTACGTGGGCATCGTCGTTCGAGGCCTGACGGTTGCGGAATCGCCCGAATGGTTGAAGCACCGCCTGACGGCGATTGGCCTCCGCCCTCTCAATAACGTGGTCGACATCACGAACTACGTCATGTTCGAGTGCGGGCAGCCGCTGCACGCGTTTGATCTGGCGCAGTTGAAGGGGCCTGAGATTCGCGTTCGCCTGAGCGATGGCGGCGAATCGTTCACGACACTCGATTCGCGGACGCACCAGCTTCCCGAAGGCGCGCTGCTGATTTGCGATGCCGAGCGGCCGGTTGCGCTTGCCGGCATCATGGGTGGCGAGAACTCCGAGGTATCTGGCGAAACCGTCGACATCCTCATCGAAAGCGCCTACTTCGACCCGTCGGTGGTGAGACGCACGGCAAAGCGGCTCGGCATACAGTCCGACTCATCCTACCGATTCGAACGCGGCATCGACTCCAGCGGCCAGGTCTGGGCGGCCACGCGCGCGGCACGGCTCATTCAGGAGCTCGCCGGCGGCACAATCGACGACGGCGTCGTTGACGTCCATCCGAACCCCGTACCTGAGCGCCGTGTGTCGCTCCGTCCCGAGCGCGTCGCGAAACTGCTGGGCATCGAGATCCCCACGGACGTGATGATCGAGCTGCTGACATCGATCGGCTTCGGCGTGGACCGGAGAGACGGAATGCTCGAGTGCGTGGTACCTCCGTTCCGGCCGGACGTCGAGCGGGAGGTTGATCTCATCGAGGAGGTCGCGCGCCTGTACGGCTACGACCGCATGCCCGAGCCCGCTCACTCGCGGCTTCCGAACATCGTGCCGACGGAAGAGCCCGCGGCGCGGAGCCGCCGCGAAGTCATGCGCCGCCTAGCCGCGCTGGGCTTCCATGAAGTACACACCAACAGCATGCTTCGCCGCGACACTGCCGAGCGCTATGCGCTCCCGTTCGCCGGCGACGCCGCGTCCGTCGTGGAAACGCTGAACCCGATCTCGCGCGAGATGTCGACGCTCCGGCCGTCATTGCTGCCGGGTGTACTACAAGTGACGTCCTTCAACGAGCATCACGGACTCAGCGGTCTCGCGTTTTTTGAGTTCGGGCACGTGTTCGCGCGTTCGAGCGCTCCCGACAATATCATCAGCGGCTATCGTGAGCGCGATCATCTATTGATTGTGGCGACCGGCCCTGTCGACGAAGTTACCTGGAACAGCAAGCAGCGGAACGCTGACTTCTACGATGCG
>CBFGYX010000494.1:0-1887 GCA_965653075.1 uncultured bacterium | reverse complement strand
GCCGATGTAGTGTTGAATGGCCGACTTGAGCGCTGTCAGATCGGTGGCGGCGCGTCGGTTCACCGGCATGATCGACGACCGCTTTTCATCACTCGGCGCGTGAAGTGAGACCGCGAGGTTGGCACGGAAGCCGTCATCAGCGAGCTGACGGATGCGCCGCGCCAGTCCGACGGTCGAGACGGTGATCCGCTTCGGCGATAATCCGAACCCGTCGTCATGAGTCAGCAGTTCGAGTGACTTCATGACGTTGTCGTAGTTGAGCAGCGGCTCGCCCATCCCCATAAACACGACGTTGGAGACACCGCGCCCGTAACGATCGCGCGCTTCAACATCCATCGCCGCAACCTGGTCGAAGATCTCGCCGGGCGTCAGGTTCTGGTGGAAGCCCATAAGGCCCGTCGCGCAGAACGAGCACGCCATTGCGCATCCAACCTGGCTCGATACGCAGACGGTCATACGAATCGGGGATCCATCCTCATCAAAATCCGGGATCAGCACAGACTCAATCTCTCGGCCGGACCGTAGCTGGAAGAGCCCTTTGATCGTGCCGTCCGAGGAAACCGCCTTCTTAACCCATTCGATTGAGCGGATTTCTGCGATGTCTTCAAGCTCCTGCCGCAATAGCTTCGGCAGATCGGTCATCTCCCCGAATGAAGACGCTCGACGGTGATACAGCCAGCGGAAGAGCTGTCGACCACGGAACGCGGGCAGCCCGAGCGTGGCGGCATAGGACTGTAGCTCGTCTCGGCCGAGCGCTTTCAGATCCACGCGATCAGCCGTGGCTTCGATCATGTTGGGAGATGCGGTCATAGCACGGTTACACGCCTTTCGGCAGTCGGCCGTTTCCCTTCCGGTTCGCGGTTCACGCGAAGAGTGGACGGCGCACCACCCGGGTTGCCACGGCCAGCATCACGACGGCCGTCACCACGCTGATCCCAAGAGATATCGAGAGCGGCACTGTGGCGAGGCCATGACTCGTAGGAAGGTAGAGGCCATCGCGGATCGCGGCGACCGCGTAGGAGACCGGGTTCAGCCGGACGATCCACTGCAGCACCGGCGGCGCGCCCGCTACGGGAAAGAACGAGCCCGAGAGAAACCAGAGCGGGAGTAGAAAGAGATTCATGACGGCATGGAAGCCGCGGGTGGATTCCATCCGCCAGGCGATGATTACGCCGAGCGACGTAAACGTCAGGCCGAGGCAGAGTGCGGCGAGAAGGATGATGCCGAGCCCCGGAAGGGTGAGCGATATGCCGATCAGCGGCACGAACAGCAGGAAGAGCGCCGCCTCGAAGATCGCAAGGGACGTCCCGCCGAGCGTATTCCCCAGCACGAGGCTCGCGCGAGAGATCGGCGCCACCAATGCGCTTTGAAGAAATCCGCTGCGTCGCTCCTCGACGATCGAGATTGTGGAGAAGATGGCGGTGAACAATATGATCAGAGCAAGAATCCCCGGGAAGAGGAACTCGAAGAACCCGACGTCGGCGCCCGCCTCAGGCGGCAGCCTGAACGTGCCCTGGAAGCCGAGGCCAAGCAGGAGCCAGAATCCCAGCGGCTGCAGCAGTGCCCCGATCAGCCGGCTTCGATCACGTCTAAACTTGACGAGTTCGCGCTTCCAGAGAGCAGTAATCGCGATCACATTCATACGGCCATCTCGTCGCGTGGCGTAGCCGCCGTACGTCCATCGGGCGCGCTCTGCTCGCCGACGTCGTGAATACGCCTTCCGGTTAGATGAAGGAAGACGTCCTCGAGCGTGGGCCGCCGGATCGTCGCCGACTCAATCAATCCACCGAATGATTCATGGAGAGACAGGACAATATCATAAGGCGCGCCATTCACAACCTGGACCGCATGGCCGACGATTCGCGTCTCGAAACCGAAGCGGTCGGC
>CBFGYX010000493.1:0-1888 GCA_965653075.1 uncultured bacterium | reverse complement strand
GCGGGCCGATGTGCACGCGCGCGGGCGTTTCCTTAATGCGCGTGATACGTTGCGGTCAAGCAGATGCTGGCGGCGGTCGGGCAAAGCCGCCTCATCCAGACGTGGGAGCAGCTCTTCGATATTTATGGTATCCCGGTCGGGCAGGTGCTGCTGACGCGGGCCGATGTGCACGCGCGCGGGCGTTTCCTTAATGCGCGTGATACGTTGCGGACGTTGATCGAACATGGCATCGTGCCCATCATCAACGAGAACGATGCGGTAGCGACGTCGGAAATCCGCGTGGGTGACAACGACAATCTATCGGCGCTGACGGCTATTCTGACGGATGCCGATCTGTTGTTGTTGATGACGGATCAGGCGGGCGTCTACACGGCGGATCCTCGAACCAACAGCGATGCAACGCTCATCCCCGTTGTCGAGCGCGTGGACCGATCGATGCTCCGCCGCGCCGGTGAGAGCGTGAGTGGACTTGGGGTGGGCGGCATGCGCACGAAGTTGCAGGCGGCGCATACGGCGCAGCGAGCCGGCATTGATGTCGTTGTTGCGTCGGGTGGGTTGCCGGATGTAATTATTCGTGCGGTCGGCGGTGAGGGCGTGGGCACGTATTTCCCTGCGCACGGCAGCGCGCTAGAACAGCGCAAGCGGTGGATTCTGGCGGGCCGCGCGTCGACGGGCCGGATTTCCGTGGACGAAGGCGCGGCGCGGGCCCTGACACAGAAAGGTAGCAGCCTGCTGCCGGCGGGCATCCGATCGGTAGAAGGCTCCTTCCAGCGTGGCGACCGCGTGCTGGTTTATGGTCCGCAGGATGATGAGATTGCGCACGGCCTGGTTCGTTATGGCCGCGATGAGTTGGAGCGCATTATGGGCCGTCGTTCGGAACTGATCGAGGAGCTGCTGGGATTTACGTACGGACCGGCAGCCATCCATCGAAACGATCTTATTTTGATGCAAGAGGCCGCGACGTAACGGCCGCAACTTGAGACTGAAGACATGAATACGGAGAACGGACAGTTGGCGGAGCTTGCAACTTTGGGGCGCGCGGCGCAGCGGGCAGGGCGGCAGATCGCGGTGCTCACGACCGAGCAGAAGAACCGCGCGCTGCATGCCATCGCGGATGAACTGCAGGCGCAGGCGGCGAAAGTGCTGGCGGCGAATGCACTCGACGTGGATGAAGGCCGGCGAAACGGCCTGAGCGAGGCGCTCCTGGATCGATTGCTCCTGAACGAGGACCGGCTGAACGCGCTCTCAGACGATACGCGGCGCGTAGCCGAGCTCCCTGATCCGGTCGGGACCGATATCGAGGGCCGCGTATTGCCGAACGGCATCCGGCTGGTGCGCCGGCGGATTCCGATCGGCGTAATCGGTGTGATTTACGAGGCTCGGCCGAACGTGACGATCGATATTGTGTCGCTCTGCCTCAAGACAGGCAACGCGGTGATTCTGCGAGGGGGCAGCGAGACGCTGCGCAGTAACATGGCGCTCGTCGAAGTCATCCAGGCGGCGCTGGAGCGTGAAGGGATTTCTGCGGACGCGGTCCAGTACATCGACAACCCCGATCGCAAGCTGGTGTCGGAGCTGCTGCGGATGGACGAGTACGTCGACATGATCATCCCGCGCGGCGGGCAAGGATTGCATCGGCTATGCAAGGAGCAGAGCACGATCCCCGTGATTACGGGTGGAATTGGTATCTGCCACATGTTTATCGATGCATCGGCGGATCTGGCGAAGGCAGTGGATATCGTGGAGAACGCGAAGGTTCAGCGGCCGAGCGTCTGCAATGCGCTGGATACGGTGCTCGTACACCGAGACATAGCCGACCGCTTCCTCGGACCGATGGCCGAGCGGCTGACGAACCGCGGCGTGGAGCTTCGCGCCGATGCCGACGCCC
>CBFGYX010000492.1:0-1890 GCA_965653075.1 uncultured bacterium | reverse complement strand
TCGAATACAACGACGGCCTCTTCTACCTGCTGACGACGTGCGTCGACTGCGGCGGCAACTTCGTGGTGACAGCCGAGGACCCGGCGGGGCCGTGGTCGGACCCGACCTGGCTGCCTGAAGTGGGCGGCATCGACCCGTCGCTGTACTTTGACGATGACGGCCGTGCATGGGTGCTCAACAACGACGCACCGATCGGGCGCCCGCTCTATGATGGGCACCGCGCCATCTGGATCCAGGAGTTCGACCCGGAGACCCTGCAGACCTTCGGTGAGCGGACGCTTATCGTGGATGGCGGCATCGACATCACGCAGGAACCGGTCTGGATCGAAGGTCCGCACATCACTAAGGTCGACGGATGGTACTACCTGACGGCGGCCGAGGGTGGGACGTCGGTCAATCACTCTCAGGTCGTCCTGCGCAGCCGCGAAGTCACCGGGCCGTACGAGCCGTGGGATCGCAACCCGATTCTCACCCAGCGTGACCTCGACCCCGACCGGCCGGATCCGATTACGTCGGCAGGCCACGCCGACATGGTCGTCACCCAGAACGACGAGTGGTGGGCCACCTTCCTGGCTGTCAGGCCGTACGAAGACAATTACTACAACACCGGCCGCGAGACCTTCCTGCTTCCGGTAGAATGGGTCGACGGATGGCCTGTAATCCTGCCGTTGGGCGAGCGTATTCCATTCAAACTCGACCGGCCCGATCTGCCGGCCGACCCCGAGCCTGCAATCCCGACGACGGGCAATTTCACCTTCCGCGATGAGTTTGATGGGCCGGACCTTCCGCCGAACTGGATGATGATCCGCACGCCGACCGAAGAGTGGTACGACTTCACGTCGAACCCCGGTGCGCTGACCCTCCGCGCTCGTCCGGAGCACATCGGGGCCGTTGAGCAGCCGTCGTACCTGGGCCGGCGCCAGCAGCACATGGTAGCTTCGGCAACGACGCTCATGCACTATGCTCCCGAGCAGGAAGGAGATCGGGCAGGCATCGTCGCCTTCCAGAGCGACAACTTCTACTATAAAATGACCGTCACGCTCGACGGCGACGACCATGTCATCCAGTTGCACCGTGCCGCGGGGCAGGGCGAAGGCCCGAACCCCACGCTTGTTGCATCGGCACCGCTGGACGGACCGGTCGGCGAGCCGATCTATTTGCGAATCGACGCTGACCGCGACAGCTATGACTTCCTCTACGGGTACGACCCCGATGAGATGGTCACGCTCGAAGCCAATCTCGACGGCAAGATCCTGAGTACGGAGGTCTCAGGGGGCTTCGTTGGCGTCACGTTCGGCGTGTATGCGTACTCGGAAGGTGATGCTGCGGCTGAGTAGCAGCCAACGACAATGCTGAACCGCGCCTCTTGTCATATCTTAGACCGTAGGTCCGCCCAGTAGGCTCGATGCAGCCCGCGGGGCGGATCTGTAATGGATACCTTTGTCGTTCTACTTCTGCCGTTTCGTGCGGCGATGAATCCCCACAAGCTCTAATTCTGGATATGGCCTCTCGCCGGCGAATGACGCACCAACTGCCCCGCGTTGCCTTATTTCTGATTCTTGCCGCCGGTCTGCTTCCGGCCGCTGCATCCGCGCAGGAGACGCCACTGCAGCTTGTGATCAAGGCAGACACAGCCGGCGCGACGATCAACCGCCATATCTACGGCCATTTTGCAGAGCACCTCGGGCGCAATATTTACGGCGGTCTGTGCGTGAAGGGAGATGACGGAGCCTGGCGGTTAAATGAGCCGGTTATCGAGGCGCTGCGCCAGATCAATCCGCCGAACATCCGCTGGCCGGGTGGTTGCTACGCAGACTTCTACCACTGGCGCGACGGCATCGGGCCGCAGGCGGATCGGCCGACGATCGTGAACTCCCATTGGGGAGGCGT
>CBFGYX010000491.1:0-1891 GCA_965653075.1 uncultured bacterium | reverse complement strand
CACGACCTCCAGCGAAGCCGCGATCAGACGGCCGGCTGAACCGGATTGCAGCAGCGGGACAGTTTGGTCAGGGAGCGTTACGGCGTACGCGCCTCGTTCTGCTGCCTTATCTCGGCCAGCAGATCGTCGATCTCGCGTCGTATTCGCGACGCTTTCTCCTGAGCATCCGCCACGAGCGCATCGCCGGTCCGGCGAGCCGCGCTTTCCTCCTGTGAACGCACGACCTGATCGACGTACGAGCCGACCAGACCGGCGAGGTTTTCGAGCTGGTAGGCAAGGCGTCGCCGAACGGTCCGCCCCTCTTCCGGTGCAACCAGAAGTCCGAGTGCAAAGCCCGCCGCACCGCCAACTATTGCCCCCCAGGCACCGGCACGGAGGACCTTGCCAAAAGTAATCTGCTTCATCTGCTGTCGCGTCGAGAACTGGAAACTGGCACGGTCAAGATAGTCGCACACCGAAGTCAGATCCAACCGCTCCGGCGCTTTCCGCAACGACCGCCAAAGCCACAAAAAAAGCTACCGCCGGAGGTCGGCCGCAGCTTTTTTCTGGCAAGCAATAGGTGCTGAAACGAACCTACTTGCCTTTTTTCTTATGACGATTCCGCCGGAGACGCTTCTTGCGCTTGTGCGTTGCAATCTTATGGCGCTTACGCTTACGGCCACTGGGCATAAACTATACCTCCTGGTAGATAATGACGTCCTGAAAAGTCTGGATCCGGGTAGAGAAACTGCCGGGGATGTATGGAAACGCTGCCCGTGCAGAATAGTTTCCTCCGGTCGCGCACCAGCGGTGTCGGGTCGTCGGCATTCCTGCCGCATTCTGCGGTGGCAGGTGGATAGGCTGGCCCGTATCTTCGTGGTGTAATGCGCACGGGTTATGTGGCCCGGCCTCGTTTCTCATCAGTAAATATGCCACATTCTCCCACCATCCACACCCTCGGCGAATTCAGATACGTTGATGAGGGTGACGGCGGCGACCGCCCGCCGGTTCTCCTCCTGCATGGGATGCTCGGCAACATCGACAACTGGCTCGATGCCACCCGCGCCCTTTGCGAAGCAGGCTACAGAACGCTAATTCCCTTTTTGCCCGTCTATGATATGCCGCTTCGGGATACCAGCGTCCAGGCTCTGGTATCGTACGTGCAGCGGTTTACTGAGGCGACGGGGATCGGTCGGTCCGTGGTTGCCGGTAATTCGCTTGGCGGACACGTCGCGTTGATGTACGCGCTCGAGCATCCTGACCACGTCGAAGCGCTTATCCTTTCCGGATCATCGGGGATCTACGAACTCGAGATGGGCTCATCGATGCCGCGACGACGCGATCGAGGCTTCATCCGGGAGCGAGCCGAGCGGACGTTTTTCGACCCTGTCCACGTTACCGACCAGCTCGTCGAGGAAATGTACGACTTGCTGGGCGATCGGCAGCAACTGGCGAGGCTCATCAAAATGGCTCGCTCGGCGAAATCCGAAACGCTCACCGATCGATTGAGCAGCATCTCGCATCCCACGTTGCTTGTCTGGGGTCGGGACGATCAGATCACGCCGCCTGAGGTTGCACACCTCTTCCAGGCGCAGATGCCCCACGCCGAGCTCCATTTCATCGACAAGTGCGGCCACGCACCCATGGTGGAGCATCCGGAGGAGTTCAATAAAATCGTACTCGATTTTATTAACGAACTGACTGTCCTGAAACGGACGCACGTCGCAGATTAGACGACGCAGCCCGGAGTCGTTTGCGTTGACATTCTCACCTGGGAGTCGATAGCAGCCGAATTGCCCCGGGCTCCCTCCTTTTGGCACGGCTCTTGTTAATTAAAATCAACAGCTTCGGGTCGCCTCCTTTCCCGGAGCTTTGGTGCATCCATGCACCGCGGAGGCCTCCGCCAAGCCGG
>CBFGYX010000490.1:0-1899 GCA_965653075.1 uncultured bacterium | reverse complement strand
GAAGAAAGGGGGATCGCCTGAAGGCGGAACTCCGACGAGGTGTTGGATGCGGCGTCGTAAACGGTAACGCTGCCGTCGCCTGCGCCGAACTCGCCCTGGTTGCCGACGATGACGCCGGCCGGAACTGCGGGATCGTCATCGGACGAGGAGAGGAGGTCGCAGCCCGTCCATGTGAGGAGAAATGCCGAGAGAACGAGCAGCCGGAGCGGAGCAAATTTCGGGCGTGGATTCATCGGGTTGATGTATCGATGGTAATGGAAAAGCGGAAGTGACGCGGCGGCATCGGCTCATTGGCAATGACCTGGTAGTCGGTATCGAAGAGGTTCTCGATAATGAGCGCGGTCCGAACGCGGCTTCCAGCGATCATGTGATGGAGCCCGAGCCGCAGCGACAGTGTCAGGAACGGTTCGAGCCATGACGAGCCGTCGGTGGTGATGTATCGACGGCCGGTGTAGTCGGCGGTGAGGCCGAATTCAGCGATGCCGCGGCGAAGGCTGCCACCTGCGCGAAGCATCTCGCGCGGAACGTATCGGAGCGGCTGATTGAACGCGGGAGCCGCGGGGTCAGACACGTCGCGGCTGTCGATAAAGGTATAGTTGAACCGGCCTTCGGCGTCCATCCCTGCGAATTCGCCTGCCGCCGTAAGTCCTGCCTCGATCCCGCGTGATCGGGTTGACGCAATGTTGACGGGCGCCCAGAGTCCGGCGGTCATCGGGAGCCAGACGATCTGGTTGTCGGTCGACACGCGGAAAAGCGTGAGGTCGGCTCGCAGTGCGCCTGCCTGATAGACGGCACCGCCGTCGAGCGTCCAGCCCGCCTCGGGCTCGAGATCCGGATTGCCGCCGGGCCGCCAGAAGCGGTCGTTGAACGTCGGCGCGCGGAAGCCCCGCCCGATGGACGACCTCAGCCGAACGCGGTCAACGACCGGGATGCTGACGCCGAGGCGCGGACTCAGCGCTGTGAGTGCGGAGGTCTCCGGCCGTTGCTCGAAATAACCGTCTGCGCGCAGCGCTGCGTTGATCATCACGCCGGCAACATCCCCGCTCAATATGCCGAACGCCGCGGCGCGCCGCTCACGTGCGCCCTCAGCAATGCTGGGATGTTCGGCCCGGGCCTCGCCCGCCTCCGCACCTGCAACGAGCGTCCAGGCCGGGGTGGGGTTGAATTGATAGCGGCCGTTGAACGTCGGCGCGCGGAAGCCCCGCCCGATGGACGACCTCAGCCGCACGCGGTCAACGACCGGTATGCTGACGCCGAGGCGCGGGCTCAGCGCTGTGAGTGCGGAGGTCTCCGGCCGTTGCTCGAAATAACCGTCTGCGCGCAGCGCTGCGTTGATCATCACGCCGGCAACATCCCCGCTCAATATGCCGAACGCCGCGGCGCGCCGCTCACGTGCGCCCTCAGCAATGCTGGGATGTTCGGCCCGGGCCTCGCCCGCCTCCGCACCTGCAACGAGCGTCCAGGCCGGGGTGGGGTTGAATTGATAGCGGCCGTCGAGGGATAAAACACGGGTGCGACCCGACTCGTCGAGTCCGAGCTGCGGATTCGCATATCGTATAAGTCCGCGATGCAGCGACGCGCCGATGGAGAAATTGCCGGCTTCAACATCCGCCCACACCCTCGTCGTCCGATCCCACTGGCGCTCGTCGGAGGTCACGCCCGCCGCCGAGGCCGGCAGCCCGCGTTCGCCGTCCAGAAACATGGCCGAGGCCCGGATATCGGCATCGCCGAGGCTCACCTCGCCCGTGCCGTAAAGCGAGGCCTGGCTGCGGTCGTAGGTCTCCATCGAGACCAGCTTCCCACCCGACTTGCGGACCGCGCCGAGAAACGCCTGGCCGGCCCGCTGGCCGTAAAGGCCGGTCGGGACCAGCGCCCCGAAGCTGGTCACCCCGCGCGAGC
>CBFGYX010000489.1:0-1908 GCA_965653075.1 uncultured bacterium | reverse complement strand
GACTTTCTGGCCGAGATTCTCGATCGGGCGCTGAGACGCGTCGGGGTCGAGCGGCCGGCCGGAGTAATGGTAACGAGGTGAGTTTGGAGTTGAATAAAGAACAATGGCGCGACTGGACGTGGCAGATGAGGCATCGCGTTCACGACCTGGCGTCGCTGCGGGAGTTCATTGACCCGACGGCCGACGAGATGGAAGCCATCGAGGCAACCGCCGACGTCTTCCGCTGGAACATCACGCCGTACTATGCCTCGCTGATGGATCGGCACGATCCGGAGTGCCCCATCCGCAAGCAGGTTGTGCCGCGGATGGACGAGCTCGCGCCGGACATCGTCGGCGTTGTTGATCCGCTCGAGGAGGTCGCGCACTCGCCGGTCAAGAACCTCATCCACAACTACCGCGACCGGGTGGCCTTCTGCGTAACCGCCGAGTGTGCCATTTACTGCCGGTACTGCTTGCGAAAACGCATGGTAGGCGACGCGTCTTTCTTCATGCGCAAGGGTGAGCTGCAGGAAGGCATTGATTATCTGGCGGCGCATCCGGAGATCCGCGATGTGCTGTTGACGGGCGGCGACCCGCTCACGTTCAACGAAGCCAATCTCGAATGGCTGCTCAGCCGCCTGCGCGAGATCCCGCACATCGAGCTCATACGGATCGGCTCTCGGATGCCGGTCAAGCTGCCGTACCGCATCACGCCCGAGCTGTGCGCGATGCTCGAGAAGTATCACCCGTTGTGGATCAACACCCACTTCAACCATCCGCGTGAGCTCACGCCTGATGCCGCCGAAGCCATCGACCGGCTGCTGCGCGCGGGCATCCCCGTGGGTAATCAGACGGTGCTTCTCCGTGGCATCAACGACGACCCGGATGTAATGAAGGAGCTCTGCGAAGGGCTCGTGCGGATGCGCGTCCGCCCGTATTACCTGTATCAGGCTCAGCTTATCGGCGGAACGGCGCACCTGCGCACGTCAATTGAGCGCGGTATGGAGATCATGGACGCGATGCAGGGCCGGACGAGCGGCTTTGCGATCCCCAAATACGTCCTCGACACGCCGTTCGGCAAGGTGCCGCTGAATCGCAGCTACGTGCTGGGCCGCAGCGGCGATCATGTTGTGGTGCGCAGCTACGACGGCAGGCTGTGGGCTGAGCCGAATCCGCTGAACGGCGAGCAGCCGGTGCATCCGCTGCCGGAGATCGACTTCCCGCCCGAGGCGTCGACGATCAGCATGGATGAGACCGGCCTCGCCTTCGTGAAAGAAGGACAATTGCAATAGTCCGCTAACAACACCGGCAGACGAACAGCGCAGGGCCGATCGACCGTCAACGATTCGTTGACTTTCGGGCCGTCTGCTGGTAGATTTCGGCCCATTCTGCACGCTTCGCACGCTGATCATCGGCCTGCATCCGCCTGTACGATTCATACCGGTCGCTCGGCAGGCAGCTTTGTGATCCGGATCGCGCGCCGTCGACGGGCTTATGTTGCGAATACTGCTTGTAATTCTGGTCGTTATCTCATCGGTTCTCGCCGTCCTCCTGCAAATGTTCGAACTTCTCGGCGTTGCCGCCCTGCTTGCCGTCGTGCTGATCGGGACCTGGTATATGCAGTGGCGAAAAAAGAAGAACCGCACGACGAAGGTGTCCGAAGCAAAGCAGGAAGAGTCGTCGCGCGAGGCGGAGCTGGCGTCGCTGGGTATATCGTAGGTTCCGCCTCGTGGGTCGAAGCCCCAAGATGCCGCGGAGGATATTTCGGAGGACGGCCACGACGAATCGGTCGCTCACCCCGCCGTGCCGGCAGCCGAGCCGAAGGAAGACCGCGTTGACACGGGCGGCGTCCGGCCTGCCGCCGTGCAGCGCATCGGCACGCGCCGCCGTGGCAAAGGTGTAAATATCGGCGTGGATGATGACCGGTTT
>CBFGYX010000488.1:0-1917 GCA_965653075.1 uncultured bacterium | reverse complement strand
AATACGACATAAGGCGCGGGCGCCGGCAGGTTCGACACGGCATCGACCAGGGCCGAGGCGCTGTCGAGGGCGGCAACTTCGGTGAAGTCGGCATCGCCCTGCGGGGCGGCATCCTGCCATGGACGGACGCGGTACATGCGCTTGCTCTCGTTGAAAACGAGCTGGTACGTAGGCCGAGCCTGTTCTTCCGACTTACCGTCGGCACGGATCGGTGGGCGCTCAGCCCGAACATTCAAGCCGCTGTGCCATCCTTCTATCGGGACCCGGTGACGCCCTCCGGCGCGGGGAATACTGTCGTAAATGCGTGCCATAACGAGGTTTTGATGTTGAGGATGAGCAACATTAACGATGTTGCAGCACGATTGCCCCCATAAGATGGCTACGTATCGGTAAAGCCATTCTTCTATTGACACCAGTTGAGCGCCCCAATAAGTTCAGCCTTCGTACGTTATTATCATGCGCGGATGACGTACTTACTCTTTCCCGCGTCGACGCTCCGTCATTTTCGTCGGTCAAACGATCGTGCACGTCTCACCTCGCTTGCTGCTGCGCCTGACGGCACTCCTTTTCATGGGAGGTGTCTTCCACCTCTCATGGCCGGCGGTGAATGACGCTCACGCACAGCTCGACGATTGGTGGGCGCCGAAAGAGGCCGTCGCAGGCAGTCGGCTCAATCTGTATGCGACGTGGGAAGGCCCCGATGTGCTCGAAGGGCTCCTCATCGACGTCCCTTCCGGTGTTACTGTGCGGGATGTACGCGCACTTCGCTTCGGGCGGGAGGATATCCTCGTCAGCGTCGACAATACGGAGCGGACGATCAGAGCGACTCTCGACAATCGCCGCCCGACGCCCATCGAAGTCATTGTAACGGTCGACCTGCCCGATGTCCCGTTCCGATCGCAGTGGGAGATTACACCGTTAATCAGAGCGGGCGGCGAGGATGACCAGCCATCGGAACCGATACCGGCGGCTCCCATCGGCCGGTCGATCGAAGCGCTGCCTACCCGTACGATTCAGACGCAACTCGCGCTCGATTTTTCGGGGGATGAGGCCGCGTTTACCCTACACGCGGACGACATTCCGTCACTGATCGATGCGCCGTACGAACTCGAGTTCTGGATGCGGACGACGGCGACGCGCGAGGTCATCGTATCGACCTGGGATGGCCGTGAGGAGAGTGATTATCCGCTCGAGATCACCGTGGGGCCGGCCGGGCGGCTCTTCGTGTTTCGGGGACGGCCGGGGCGTCATGAGTCGGTCTCCACGCGGCGACCTATCGCGGATGGACTCTGGCACAACGTCCGCATCCGCGCAGAGCGGGAAAAGATGGTGTTGCACATCGACGGCGCGGCCGTGGACTCGTTTACGACCGCCTTCCCCATCATGCAGCAAGCAGGAGGCATCGCGCTCGGTGGACGCCTCAATCCGAACGAGGAGTCGGCTTACCGAGCCTTCAGCGGGATGATCGACGCCTTCTCGCTGCTGCCGACGGGCGTTTCGGCTCGGTCTCGCGACGGCGTTCGCCTTGCGTTTGAGAATGAGCGGGAGCTGAGGCGTCAATTCGAGGGAGGCCGCCATCCCCGGATCGCGTATTCGGACCGGCTGCATATCGAGGCGCCGCGCGAACTCTCGGCCTCGCTCCGCGACCGCCGAGTCGAACTTCGGTGGGAGGCCTTCGCGCGAGACGGCGGTCGTCTCGACGTCGAGTTCTCGCCCGACGGCTCTACGTACCGGCCTCTACATTCCATCCAGATCCCGATGACGAATGGGGATCCATACGCGGCATTTTCCTACGAGGCACAACTGCCCCCGGACGGTGTCTCCTTCTATCGTGTAGTGCAGACACTTCCGGATGGACTCCGTCTGACGTCGCGTCCGTTGAAGGTGGGCACCGGCCCGGACGAAGGCGACGCGGTC
>CBFGYX010000487.1:0-1917 GCA_965653075.1 uncultured bacterium | reverse complement strand
GGCGGGCGCGCCGAGAATCGGGCGACGGCCTTGCCGCATTGACCGTCGCAGGCCCTCGGCCGCCACCGGGCTATCGGGCACGAGCAGCAAGACCTCGCGCCACGCTCGCGCCGCGAGCGCCCAGCGCTCGCCGGTTTCGTATGCCCGAGCCAGGAGCACGTACGCGCCCGCGTACGCCGGGTACGCCACAACGGTGTCTTCGAGCATTGGGATAGCCTGCTCGGCGCGACCCTGTTCTAACAGGTCGATGGCCTTCTGGACGGACTCGACTGACATGGATTTGGGAGGGGCGAATATCTGTTCGGGAAGGTACACGCGCGCCGGTGCGGAGACAAACTACCGCGCGCTCACCAGTTTGACGTAGCTGCGGTAAAAATGTCATCAGCCACATTGCGAAGCGCCTCGCTGATCGCTTCGATCTCGAGAACGCGTTCATCACCGGCCGACGGATCGTAGTTGACGCTCGCCGAGAATGTGCGTTGAACAAGCTCGCGGTCCTGCACCATGTCGAGATACTCGGCGCGGACACTTACGGTTACCCGGTTCTCAAGCGCCACATCGCCACCGCCGACGGCGACGGGTTCTACACCGATGCGTTCGATCCTGACGTTCAGCAAAGCGTCGGCTTCTGATTCCTCGGTCGATAGCTGCAGACGCGTCTGACCGATGAAGCGGTCAGTGAGGAAGCGCGTCAACTGGACGTCCGCATCGTCGGCCAGCGATGTACTGGCGTCTTCGACAAGCGGGATGGCCACGGTGGCAAGATGCGGCGGGATGCTCGCGCCGGTGAAGCTGTAATAACCGCATCCCGATAATAGAGCCACGACGAAAAAGACCGCCGCCGGCCGGCATCCTCGATCCCACACATGTCGGACAATGCTTCGAGGTGCCATCAGGTCTCGTAGCGAGCGGCGGCGCGAAGAACTGCTACTCTTCATCGAAGTCCTTCAGTTTGCGGTATAACGTGCGCTCGGAAATGCCGAGTGCCTTGGCCGTTTGGCGCCTGTTGCCCTCGAATCGGTGCAGAGCTTTCTGAATGAGCTCACGCTCGGCGTCTTCTATCGTGGGGAGCGGCGCGTCGTCGTCATCATCGCGGTCGTTGCGGCCATTATGTGCCGGCATCGAGGCGCGAACCGGAAGGCGGGACGACGGTGCGTCGTCTTGCTCGATCTCGTATGAGACATCCTCGACGAAGGAGGAGAAGTCGTCAGGATCGGGGCGGCGCACGACGACAAAATCCTGCGGGTCGAAGTCATCAGAATCCGCGTACTCGGGCGGAACAGAGAACCCACCCGTGGCCATACGGGCCATGTCTCGGCGCATCTCCCTGACCTCCATCTTGAGCTCAAAAAGTGCGCGATAAATCAACTCCCGCTCGCGTGAGTCGTTGCCGTCAAATGCCCCTGCCCCATGCCGGACAGGCAGCAAGGTGTCCTGGCCGCCCGCCGTAACACCACGCAGGAACGGCCTGACGTCAGCCGCCGACACCGTATCCGCCCGGAGTAAAACCGTGCACTGCTCGGCCACATTACGTAGCTCACGAACATTGCCCGGCCACCGGTAGCGCGTCAACAGGTCTTCGGCCGTGGCGTCAAGACGCCGCATGGGCGTGTTGTACTTTTGCGCGAAACTGTGGAGGAACGTCTTGAAGATCGGCAGGATGTCCTCGCGTCGTTCGCGCAGCGGCGGCACCTTGATCACGACCGTACTGAGACGGTAGTACAGGTCTTCGCGGAAACGCCCGGCCTGCACTTCCTTCCCGAGATCCTTGTTGGTGGCCGCAATGATGCGGGCGTCGGTCTTCTGGATTGTACTCGACCCGACGCGGCTGAAGTGACCGGTTTCAAGCACACGCAGAAGACGAACCTGCGCGGCGGCCGGCATCTCGCCGATCTCATCGAGGAAGATGGTCCCCCG
>CBFGYX010000486.1:0-1921 GCA_965653075.1 uncultured bacterium | reverse complement strand
TGTCTCGGCCGATGACGAGCGCCACACTCGTTGCACCTGTAAGCGAAAGCAGATCTTCGGCTCCGTTCTGCGCCGTCGTAAGAAAGTCCTTATCGCGAATCATGCCCTCGAGCAGGCGGTCATGCGCGCGGCGGATGCGGTCTCGCGTGCCCGCGTCTTCCGTTTCCTGCTTCGACTCGAGCAGGAGCGAAAACGTCTCAACGAGGGCGAGGACGGCGCAGCGGCTTTCATGCGAAACCGCCTTCGGCCCTGCATGATGCAAGCATATGACGAGTCCCCACAACCGCCCGTTATGGATCACGGGCAGCGTCATGGAGGCGCGGGCGTTCAGTCCGTGCATCAGCTCACACCGCCGCGGCGATGCCGCGCGGAGCGACGAGAAACTGAGGCCGTCACCTGATCCGTCGGCGATTCCTTTACTCGTCAGGACCGGTGCCGGCTCCGCCTCGACATCCACGATATATCGACCGCCGCTGATAACATATCCGCGGCGCACGTCCGGCGGGATCATGGATGCGGGGAAACCGGCGCCCGCAAACGCGGGCAGGCCGTCGGCACGCGACTCAGCTACGACTTCACCGTTGCCGTCGCTATCAAAGCGGGAGATGCCCACGCGGTCGAACTGTGTGAGCGCGCGAACGTGATGCGCAATTCTTTCGCACAGGGCTTCGGTGGAGGTCGTAGACTTGAGCTCGCGGATCATCCGGCGGAGCGGCGGATGCGGCTCATCAGCAGAACGTGCGATGGGCTCGAACTCAATCACGATGCCGGCCGAGCTTCGGTGCAGAAGCGCGTTGAACGAGCGACCGTTTCGGAGGCGAGTGACGAGCGTCATCTCACCCGGAACGGGTAATGCATCGTCAAAGGTCGAGGCGAGGCGCCCGGCAGCCTCCTCACCCACCGCGGCAGAAAGCGGCCGGCCGAGCACGTCGTGTGCCGGCACGCCCAGGTGGTCGACCAGGTTCTGGCCGGCCTGCGTAATCATTAATGTAGATGGATCGACAACGAGCAATGTGCCGTGAGGCTGTATACCTCCAGCGTCGGGTCGGGTCGATGACTCGCTTCCATCGTGCGAACTGTCCGCAGCCACGTCGTCATCGTCGTTCGTGTCATCGTGACCGCGATTCATGCCGAGTGACGTATTAATTCTTGCCAACATCAATGCCTCCCCTGGATCATTAAAGGGATTGCGTCGGCGGCCTCCTCAGCTCAAGTCACGCGCCCCGTGGGCACCGCGCGCCTGATGCCGCAAGGCGAATTACGTGCCGACAGGTAACAGTTGCCAACTATTTGTAACGAAAGGTCGAACCTGAGCTCCTGAGGCCGAAAATTTGTGCGGGACGCATAGTCCGGCTTCCTCGTCCAGGTCTGCTGGTCTTCAGTGGGGAGCCCTGCTTTGCACACAAGTCGCGGCGGGTGCGCAGTTCATGCGCACAGGTGGAGGCGGAGAAGTTGAGCCGGGGAACGTGAGTCCGAAGTTATTGCCGAAAGAGCGCCGCGGACAACGCGCAGGCTGTCTTCTACCGGCCGCCTGCTGGGACTATGAGCGGAGCATCGGCCCGGTTTCTCCCCCAAAAAATCCACCGCGCAGTCAAGCGGTGCATTCGATCAGTTCGCAATCTGGAGATCCCAGGATTCAGCGATGTCTCGGATGAAGGACCGCTCGCCGGCCACAACGCTACCGTCCTGTTTATGACCGGAAGCAGCTTGCTTGCGCCAGTCTTCAGGCAATGGGTTACTGTAAGTGCTGTTCTTCATCTGCAGCGGATCCAGCACCGTCTCTTTGGCAATCTGAGGGTAAGGTTTCTTCTCAATGTCCGTGAGGGCCAATTGCGAGATCGTCGTGCCGCCGCCCGAGTAGCGAAACTTCGAACCGGGCTCAAAATCAACACGCACCGCAGCCGTGTTCGCCGGACTGGCG
>CBFGYX010000485.1:0-1928 GCA_965653075.1 uncultured bacterium | reverse complement strand
ACTGGATTCCACTTACGCTGCAAGGTGACACTTTCGGGATCAGCGTTGAGGGCCGGCCTGATCCAGGGGCGCAAGAGATGCCGGACGTAGTAACCCGAGTCGTTAGTTTTGATTACCTCAACACCATGGGTATCGACCTCCTGCGCGGCAGGCCCTTCGACGATCAGCAGGACAGAGCCGACTCGGCGCCGGTGGCGATCATCAGCGAGACTACGGCCCGCCGCCTCTGGCCGAACGAAGACCCGTTGGGCAAGCGACTCAAACCGGGCGGTGCCGACTCCGACGAGCCGTGGATAACAGTAATCGGCGTGGCAGAGGACGTGCGGCAGTTTGAGTTGACGGCAGAGCCGAGGCTCCAGATGTATCTGCCGAGTGTGCAGCCGTCGTTCTTCGTGCCCGGCCACCTTGTCGTGAGAACTGACATCGACCCGATGAGCCTGGCGGGCACGGTGCGCCAGGCCGTGTGGGAGATAGATAAAGATCAGCCGGTATCAGACATCCGCTCAATGGACGAGATCTTCGCCGAGTCGATCGCGCATCAGCGTTTCAACATGATGTTGCTCGGCGTCTTCGCGGCGGTGGCGATGCTCCTGGGGACAGTGGGCATTTACGGCGTCATGAGCTACACGGTGGCCCAACGCAAGCACGAGATCGGTGTGCGCATGGCCCTCGGCGCCGGAACGCGCAGCGTGTTGATCCTGATCGTCGGGCACGGTTTAAAGCTGACCCTCATCGGCGTCGTCGTCGGGCTCGCCGCTGCGTTTGTCTTGAGCCGCGTGATGGAGAGCCTGCTGTTCGGCATCACCGCGACGGATCCGGCGACGTTCGTCGCAATCCCGTTCGTGCTCGTCGCCGCGGCCACCCTCGCGAGCTACGTCCCTGCTCGCCGCGCCACCAAGATCGATCCTGTTTTAGCACTACGCTATGAATAAGACGTCGGTCCGATTAACCGTGGCGCTGGCGACGGCCGTCTTACTATTCGCCTCTCACCTCAGCCGCGCAGCTACACTCACGCAACAACTGCCGGATGAACACGCCGGCCGAGTCGATGCGCTTTTCGCAAAAATCGGTCGCGAGCCTGGTCCAGGCTTCGCTGTTGCGGTCGTGCGTGACGGAAGAGTGATCCTGCGGAGAGGATACGGGCTCGCCAACATCGAGCACCGCGTGCCCATTACCCCCACGACTGTCTTCGACGTCGCTTCCGTGTCTAAGCAGTTCACTGGGTTTGCGGTGGCAACCCTCGCATCGGAAGGAAAGATAAAGCTGAGTGATGACATCAGGACTTACATCCCGGAACTTCCCGACCTGGGCCACCGCGTCACGATTGCCCATCTCGTGCACCACACGAGTGGCATCCGCGACTGGCCCGGAGCGCTACTTGTCGGCGGCTGGCGCTTTGACGATGCAATCACTTTCAACCAGATCCTGACGATGGCCTATAACCAGAGCGAACTAATGTTCGTCCCTGGTTCGGAGTATTCGTACTCGAATACAAACTACAACCTGCTCGCCGAGTTGATCCGTCGCGTGACGGGTCGCTCCTTTCGGAAATGGACGGACGAGGATCTCTTTCGCCCGTTGAAGATGACGAACACACACTTCCGCGAACACTACACGGAGGTTATCAGCGACCGCGCTTTCGGCTACTCGCTCGGGTCGGATGGAAAATATCATCACATACCGAACAACCTCACAGGGCTTGGCTCAAGCTCGCTGTTCAGCACCGTGGACGATCTCGCGCTCTGGATGATTAACCTGGACCAGACGCGAGCCGGCAGCCCCGCGGCGATGTCGCTGGCGCGAACTCGTGGGACACTGAACGACGGAAAAAAGATCGACTACGCATTTGGTCTCATACACGGAAACCACCGCGGGTTGCCGACGATCTTCCACGACGGAGGCTGGGCAGGGTTCAGTTCACTCGTCGT
>CBFGYX010000484.1:0-1940 GCA_965653075.1 uncultured bacterium | reverse complement strand
TCCTCTGGGGCGGACTCGCCACGCTGTCGTACAGACTTTCGGAAGCACATTCCGTCGGGCTGACGTACATGCACAACCAGGGCGGGACCTCCGAGGCGCGCTATCTGAACGGTTCGGTGCCACGCAACTTCGCGTCCAACCGCTATCTCGAGTCGCGCGTGATTGCCTTCACCGAGCGGCGGCTCCAGTCGCTGCAGCTTTCGGGTGAGAGCACGGTCGGCAGACTGACCGCCGACTGGTCGGCATCGCGCTCGATGACGCGCCACGAAGAGCCCGACCATCGCTTCTTCGCGAACGATTACACGGTGTGGGAACGCGACGGCCGCGTCGACACCACGTACGCCATCGCGCTGTCAAATTACACGGCGCCCAGCCGGTATTTCCGCTCGATGGATGAAGGCGGATGGAGCATGTCGTTGAACCTCGAGCATCCGCTCTCGCTCGGCGAGGTAGACGGTCAGGTGAAAATTGGAGGCGCCTGGGATACACGCGATCGCGATTTCAACGAACGACGCTTCCAGTATCAGCTCAACGGTGGATACACGGGCGATCCTGTCGACTACTTCGCACACGTGGGCGTGGTGGACAGTCTCGAGACGGCCAACGGTTACCGCTACCAGATCGCCAACTATATCGTCGATGCCTCGTCGCCGCGAAATAACTACCGGGGTGATCAGCGCGTGGGCGCAGCCTACGGCATGGTCGACATTACGACGCCGCTGGGCATTCGCGTAATAGCGGGAGCGCGGTACGAACTCGCCCGCATCCACGTAGCCAGCCGCGACGAGGCGATCGCCCACGCCCGGCTCGACAACGGCGATCTCCTCCCGTCACTGAATCTCGTGTACGGGCTCGGCGACATGAACCTGCGAGCCGCATACGGCCGCACGATCGCCAGGCCGACGTTCCGCGAGCTCGCGCCGTTCACCACGTTCAGCTTCATCAACGCCCCGACGCTGTCCGGCAACCCCGACCTGCGACGGTCAATCATCGACAACCTCGACCTGCGCTGGGAGTGGTTCATGCGCCCGGGGGAAGTCGCGGCCGTCAGCGTCTTCTACAAGCGATTTGCCGACCCGATCGAGCGGACCATCATCAACGACAACTTCGAGACCCGCTACCAGAACGTGGATGATGCGCGCGTCTACGGTGCCGAGATCGAGTTCCGCACCGGCCTCGATCGATTTGCATCATTCCTGAGTGGATTCCACACGGGCGGCAACCTGACGCTCACCCACGCAGAAACGGCCATTCCGCAGGAAGAGCTCATCAAGATCCGCGCCTTCGATCCGGCGGCACGTGCACGGCGGCCGCTACAAGGGCAGTCGCCGTTCGTGATCAACGCGGAAATCGGCTACGAGGCTGAACGTCTGCAGGCGGGGCTCTTCTACAACGTCTTCGGCCGGCGCATCTCCGACGTCACACTTGGCGGCACGCCAAACATCTATGAGTTGCCGTTTCACGCTGTCGATGCGGTCGTCGACGTGGCGCTTACACCGTCGCTCAAGCTAAAGGCATCCGCCAGGAACCTGCTCGACGCGGAGGTCCGGCGCGCCTATCCGTTCAAGGACGAATACTACTTCGCCGAGCGATATCAGCGGGGACGGTCGTTCTCACTCGGCGTGACCTATGGCCTCTAGTGGGCTTCAGTCGCCTCGAGATGAGACGGGATGCATCCCCCGCCTCAGCAGTCATGCGGCGTCACCTACAGCGTCAATCCACAAAGCACCCCGGCCTCCCTCAGGCCGGCCATCCCTCAACCACATCCACATGTCGTGGATCAACAACGGCTAACGCCCAACATCTACGAGTTGCCGTTTCACGCGGTCGATGCGGTCGTCGACGTGGCGCTTACACCGTCGCTCAAGCTAAAGGCATCGGCCAAGAACCTGCTCGACGCGGAGGTCCGGCGCGCCTATCCGTTCAAGGACGAATACTAC
>CBFGYX010000483.1:0-1942 GCA_965653075.1 uncultured bacterium | reverse complement strand
CGAGATCGACAGCCTCCCGCGCAGCAATCCGAGGAGCGAGTAACGCAGCCGCAGCGTGTCGACCTCGACGAGATTCCGATCGCCAAGCAGCGAGTCTTCCCTGATCAGATAAACGTTTGCCAGGTCGATACCCGACAGGAAGTTGCCGCCCGTCACGTCCGCTTCGAGCCGCGCCTCGTTGAACGGGTCGAGCAGGTTGAGCGCGGTCCGGCTCAGGTACTGTCCGCCCCAGTTCGTCTGCAGCAGGAGCACGACAATCAGGATGAGGAGCACGACCGCTCCGACGATGCCCAGCAGCACGCGCAGCAGCATCCGCATGACGCCGCCGGTCTTACGCGCCTCGCCCTCCGGCGCGTCGTCCGCCATATGTTGCTGCTCGTTTTCCATCGTGATTAACGCGGGCTCGCCGCCATCCTCATCCCCAATAAATTAAAATGCTTGTCCGATGCTGATGTGTAGCTGGAATCGCCGCCAGAATCGTTCTTCCGGGGGACCATACTCCGGCTCGAGCGGATTTAGCTCGCGCAGCGCCTCTCGGTAGCGCCATCTGAATACGTCCTCGGGATCGCGGAGGTCGCTGAAGGACGGGTTCACCTTCATCCCCACGTCGAGCCGGATATATCCGACCGGCGTCTGGTATCGGATGCCTGCGCCGGTGCCCACGCGCAGCCGTGCCTCCTCGATACCGATGACCTCGCCGGGTAGGTCCGGTGACGGGCGCTGCCGCATGCTCGGATAGATCCGTGCCGCATCGACGAACGCCGCGAGCTGCCACGCCGGTCCGAGGCCGGGGAAACGGCTCCGTAGCTCGACGTTACCGGCGATCTTGATGAGGCCGCCTTCGGGCTCGAATCCCGGCCGGCTCAGCGCAATGCGCCGGCCCGACTCGCCCTCGCGAGGTTCCTCGAGGATGAGGTTGCCGTCGGCATCGCGCATGAGATTTGCGCGCGGCGTCTCCGGCCCGAGACGCCCCGGCGCCCATCCGCGGACGTCGTTCGCGCCGCCGGCGGGGAATCGGACACGGTCGAATCGGTACTCGACCTGTGGATCCGCCTGATCGCGGCTGCCGCCGTACGGCCAAATGCGTCCGGCCATTAAGCGGCCGGCAATCGAATAGCGTGGTTTCAGGGGGATGTAGGTCGTGCCTTCGACGCTCGCCTTGACGTACTCCACGCCCGAGAAAATGACGCCTGCCGACTCGAGCGATGGTCGGATCAGATAACCGATCGAGGGCTGGACGTAGTTGTCGGCGCGGCCGAATGTGCCGGCGAGTGTCAGGATGCTGCGATCGTAGATCTCCAGACGGGCGATTTCCTCTTCGTCGTCGACGTCGGTAGGATCGACGACGGTGAGCTGAGTGTTCCCCAGCGGGAAGGCGCGGCTGATCGTCTGCTCGAGGCGGATGGTGCGGAACGGCAGAAGCTGGTAGATGAGGCTTGCGGAGAGCCCGATCTCCTGGAACTCGACCTCCTGCGACAGGAGGCGCTGCCAGGTGTAATACGGCGTTACGCTCGCCGACAGGTCGCTCACGAAGAGGTACGGCTGCCAGAGTGAGGCCGATGCCGTGAAGCTGCGCGTTTCGCCGAGTACATCCACGGGTCGAGACAAGAAGCCGGTTCGTGCGCCCAGCGCGATGTTGAGCGAACGGCCGCCGCCGAGGAAGTTGCGGTGCGTCCATTCGCTTTGAAACTGGACGCCGCCATTGCGGCCGTAGCCCGTCTGGGCCGAGATATGCCGGTGCCTGGCTTCGCTCATCCGATAGCGAACGACGACCGAGCTATCCCGTGGCTGCTCGGGCACATCGGCCACGGCCACGCGAAAAAGGTTAATCCCAAACAAATTGCGTTGCCCCTGGATGAGCCGTGTCTGTGAGAACCGGCCGCCTTCCTTGAGTGGGATGTGGCGCATGACGACGTCGCGCGAGACGGATTCATTGCCCTGA
>CBFGYX010000482.1:0-1943 GCA_965653075.1 uncultured bacterium | reverse complement strand
GACCGCGTCGGCCTCCGTTTTACGGAGCTCGTCAATGTGCTCAATCAGCGCGTATATGTGCCGAATCGGAGCATCACCCAGATAGCACGGTATCGCCGAGGGCATGTGCGTGCATACTCGGACGTCCAGCTGCCGGAAGGTGCCGACATCGAAGAGGTGAGGGCCGTAGCGAAATCGATTGCCGTGGCGATGCGGGCGCAGTACGGCGGTTTAATTCTCGCCGATCCGGAGGTGTCCCATTCGAGAGATGCCGGAGACGGCTGGCGCTACATCCGGATCACGTTCCGCATCTGGCCCGGCCAGGGCACGCTCCTCGAGCAGGCATTCCGTCATCGTGTAACGGCGGCGATGAAAAAGCGACACGAGTCCTTCGCGGACTGGATGGTAACGACGACCTACCGCGCCGAGCGGGATCCGGTGCGGTAACTTCGGGGCGATCCATCCGCTCTGAACGATCCATGCACCCACTTTATCACCGCGTGCACCTTGCGACCCTGGCTGCGGTCGCATCGTCTGAGGAATTGCGCACGAACTACGTGCTCAAGGGAGGGCTGGCGCTTCGGCTCATCTACGGGAGTCCGCGGCAGTCAGGCGACCTCGACTTTAACGCTGTGGCCCACTTCGACCGATCGCTCTCTGAGGCCAACCACAACGAGCTGATCCACTTCTGCCATCTCTTGGACGACGCACTGCAGGAGTCTGCACCGGCGTATGGATTCAGTGGGATGGCGGTGCAGCATCAACAACTATCCGACTCGATCCCGACGGTGATGGCGCAGATTGGATATGGAATCGGGGATGACGATCGTCGGCCGTACGAACAGCGCGTACCAATGCAGGTGACGCTGTGCGAAGTCGTGTGTGAGACACGCACCGCAACCGTGGATGGCGTGCGCGTCCACGCTGCGTCACTTGAAGATATCCTCGCTGAAAAGCTGAAAGCGATGGCGCAGCAGGTCGACCGCGGCATCACACGTTCGGCCGACGTGTTCGATCTATGGTATTATGCGCGGCAAACAGAGCCAGCACCTGATGTTCAGCTAATGCGCCGGTTCTTGCGCGAGAAGTCGGCACCGGCCGGTGTTGAGCCGGAAAGGATAATCGTCGACGTTGATCTCTTCCGGGCCTTCTCCGGGAACGATTATGCCGCTATTGGTGAGCAGTTGGATAGCGGAGTCGACCTGCCGCCGTTCGACCAGGCGTACGAAGCTGTCGTTGAACTGGTGCGCGAGCTGACGGAAGTACGTGCCTGAAGCTCTGAGGAAGCCGACGTTCAGGGCTTTGAAGTGGATACGGCTATGATTAATTTCCGTGCTTCGTTGCAACGACGGAGGGGTGGCAGAGTGGTTGAATGCACCGGTCTTGAAAACCGGCATACCTTCACGGGTATCGGGGGTTCGAATCCCTCCCCCTCCGCAATCACCTTTGGATGAGAATCTGCGCCCGGCGAAGGTCCGTTCCGCCGGGCGAATTTATTCTCCTTGAACTCTGCGTCCGAAGGCCGGGTACAAGAGCCTCGGAGCATCGCGCGGCCGTCACCGTCCCGGCCTGGGGATGGTGAACCTGGGCGGGGCCGAACCCGGTTCCCCCCAGAGCAAACCCCCTAACGGCCGGTCGAGGCGTCTGAGGAACGGCGGGAGACCCGGGTGTGGAAGTTAGCCCTCGGCGCGTGCGTAGGCGTTCATGAAGCGGATCGACGCTTCGATGCCCTGGTGGAAGCGGTCGAGCCCGAAGTGTTCGTTGGGCGAATGGATGGCGTCGCTGTTGAGCCCGAAGCCCATGAGCACGGTGTCAAGGCCGAGGATGCGTTTGAACTCGGCGACGACGGGGATTGAGCCGCCCTCGCGCGTGAAGTAGGGCTCGACGCCGAAGACGCCTTCGAGCGCGGCCTTGGCCGACTGCATGGCCGGGCTGCTGGTGTCGACGATGACACCGTGGCCGCT
>CBFGYX010000481.1:0-1952 GCA_965653075.1 uncultured bacterium | reverse complement strand
GAGCATCCCGATGAAATTCGCGATGGGCCTGTTCGGACTCTCCGTCGGATTCTTCGTCCTCGCGTGGGGCGCGGCTAACGCCACGCCAGAGAATCCGGTGAGCGCCTCTTGGCTCGTGGTGACGTATTTCTTCCACACCGCCGGTGAGCTCTGCCTGAGCCCGGTCGGACTCTCTTCGATGACCAAGCTCGCGCCGAAAGGACGCGTCGGGCAGATGATGGGCCTCTGGTTCATCGCCGCGGCACTGGGCAACCTCTTCGCCGGACTCACGGCCGGTCAGCTCGAGACTCTTGCCCCGAACGCGCTTTTCTGGAACGTGGCAATGACTGTCGGCGGCGCCGGCCTCGTCGCCCTTCTGGCCAGCCCGTTCGTCAGAAAACTGATGGGAGACGTGGAGTAACAGGACTGGTAGGGACGCTCTCCGAGCGGTCCTGATGCGCTACTCGGGCCGATTACCCGACAAGCCATCCTTTGCGGCTCTGCGCGAGACTTTTTGACTACACCGAGTTTTTTCCATGGAACACACCACAGTCGCCGTCGCGACGCTCCCTCATTTTGACGGGCTCGACCTCCCACACTATGCCACGGAGCAGAGCGCCGGGATGGATCTCCGTGCTGCGACGGCCGAGGGCGAATCCGTAACGCTACTGCCCGGCGAACGGGCGCTCATACCGACCGGACTTCAGATCGCCCTGCCGACCGGCTACGAGGCCCAGGTTCGTCCCCGCAGCGGCCTCGCAATCAAGCACGGCATCACGGTGCTCAACAGCCCCGGGACGATCGATGCCGACTATCGCGGCGAGGTCAAGGTGATTTTGGTAAACCTCGGCCAGGATCCGTTCGTCATCGAGCGTGGCGAGCGGATCGCCCAGATGGTCGTAGCCCGCCACGCGCAGGTGACCTGGCAGGAGCAGGACACACTGACCGAGACCATACGCGGCTCGGGGGGATTTGGAAGTACGGGCGGGTAAGGTGGAAACCTCGCACGTTGGCTGACGAGAGTCCGAGCCAGCGCCGCCTGCCGAATGGTGCCGCCACTCGCACCGTACCTCGCTGAATGATCGCCGCTGTGGCCGTTTGGATGGCGCAATATCATCCAGACGGTGGTTGAAATTTATCCACGCGCCGGTTGAAATTTATCCACGCGGTGGATAGATTTCAACCATGCTGCAGCGAACTATCAGACATCGAATCCTCGAAGCACTCTCCGATACGCCAGTCGTCTTGCTGAACGGGGCACGGCAAACCGGCAAGAGCACGCTCGCGCAATCGCTCGCAGCCGACAGGACGGGCGGGGTCCGGTATCTGACTCTGGACGACGCGGGCGTGCTCTCTGCTGCCGAGGCCGATCCCGACGGATTCCTCAGCGGCCTGGAGGCACCGGTGGTGATCGACGAGATCCAGCGCGTTCCGGACCTCCTCCGCGCCATCAAGGTCCGCGTGGATCGGAACCGGGTGCCGGGGCAGTTCCTGCTAACCGGGTCCGCCGATGTCCTGATGCTCCCAAACGTCTCAGAATCGCTCGCAGGACGGATGGAGATCATCACTCTCTGGCCTTTCTCCCAGGGTGAGATCGAAGGGCGCGAAGAACACTTTCCCGACTCGCTGTTCGCCGATTCACTGCCGAGTACAAGTCTTGAAGAAGACGACCTTTGGCAGCGCGTGCTCGCGGGCGGATATCCCGAAGTGCTGGCACGGGCCGGCGAGCGGCGGCGCAGCGCGTGGTTCCAGTCCTACATCACAACCATCCTGCAGCGGGACGTCCGCGACATCGCCAATATTGCAGACCTGGCGGCATTACCGCGACTTCTTCAACTACTGGCGGCACGTGCCGGCCAGCTCACCAACCTGGCCGAGGTAAGCCGTACATCGGGATTGCCGTACGCGACCCTGAATCGCTACATGACGCTCCTCGAGACGACGTTCCTCATCCAGACGCTGCCGGCGTGGTC
>CBFGYX010000480.1:0-1952 GCA_965653075.1 uncultured bacterium | reverse complement strand
ACCTCGAGCGGTGCCTCGCTGTCTTCGAGTCGATGGAACGTCACCAGCTCTGCCGGCGGGAAGTCGCGGAACCGCTCGCGGACGATCTGCGCGACGTCGCGGCATGAGTGCGGACAGTCCTTGAGCACCGCCCAATAATCGCGCTGCAAAACGGGCCCGGCGCCGATCGACGCCGGTGTCAGCTTGTCTTTGACTTCCTCGAGCCGCTTTTCTGCGTCCACGCGTAACCTGTCTGTCTGCTCAACACGGCACAGGAACCGGCCGTTTCGAGGTGCCGTTCCCGCGAACATCCACCAAAACGGCCCGACATACGGCCAATTACAAAGACGGTACGAGATGGAGAACGAAGCCGCCAAACCCGATGTCAACCCGATGAGCGACCGCTCGGAAAACGTTTACGAACCCTCGCCCGTCGTTCGCGATGCACACGCCGAGTCGGCCTTTACGCGCGTCATCGAGCAGCAATCCGCCAAGCTGCCGTCGCACCTTTTCCTGTTCGCAGCGCTCGGCTCGATGAGCCTCTCCATCGGGCTCGCCGTCTCGGGCCGGCGCGATGCGTCGCACTTCGCCGCAACCGCGGCCAACGCGCTGCTGACGATGGGGGTCTACAATAAAGTCGTCAAGCTGCTCGGACCACGCTGACCGGCAAACCGCGCTCAGGATTTCGGCGCCCGCTCCTCGTCCGATCCGTTCTCGGCGCGCTTCCTCGCCGCCGCATCGCGCCGCTGGTTCAGCCGGTCCTTTACGTACTCGATCTTTGTCTTGCCGTGTGGAACGGGATTCCCGTCTTCGTCCAGGTTGACGAAAACGATGTCCTCGATCGCAATAATAGTCTCATGCGTCATCTTGTTGCGCACTTCGCACCGCAGCACGATCGACGTCCGGCCGAACTTCTTCACATCGATCCCGATCTCCACGATATCACCCTGCTCGGCTGAGCTCCGGAAGTCGATCTCCGACATGTATTTCGTCACCACTCGCGGGTTCTCGAGTTGGATGATCGCATACAGCGCCGCCTCCTCATCGATCCACTCCAGCAGCCTCCCTCCGAAAAGCGTCCCGTTCGGGTTAAGGTCTTCAGGTTTGATCCACTTCCGCGTGTGAAACCGCATAATGACCGCAAGATCAGGTGATGGGGATTGTCCCGATCCTGTATCCACACCCGGCATGCCGGTTCCTGTGCCCGGTATCGTGCTCCGGCGGTAGTTCGTCAGGCTGTATTTTTGGGGAGAAACCGGGTGGGCGCCCCGCCTTCGTTGGCTAACCGTGCGCCGGTAGAAATTCAGCCGCGTGTTATTCGCACGGCTCTTACGTCATCTCGCCTGACTCACCGTCTGACGGCATCAACTCGCCGTTCAGGCTTATGCCTCATGCTATCCGCGAAAAACCACCGCCTCGCGCTCGAAAAACCCTGCGCAGATCCTCACCGCTACGAAGGCGAACAACATCAACGTCGTCAGTGCAACCAGCACCGGCACGATCGTCAGGTCTCCCGTCGCCACCGCTTTCATCGCCAGCGAGACGTTCAGCACCGGCACAGCCGCCGTCGCGGTCCCAAGGTTGATCGACGGCACAAGGGCTAAGCCCGCCGGAAATATCGCGACGAACGTCAGCGGCGTGATGATGCTCTGCGCCTCTTTGAAACTGCGGGCATATACCGACACGGCAAGCAGCACCGCCGCAAAGAACATCGTCAGCGGTAAGATCAGCAGCAGCACGGCCGGCAGGGTGCCGGGCGCGAACACCGCCCACATCGAATTTACCAGCGACGACGGCGAGCCTGCGTGCGGCAGCAGACCGATCAGCACCGCCAGCAAAGCCACGCACGCCGAGATGTAACCGATCATCGTTACCACCGCAAATTTTCCCAGCGCAATCTCGAGCCTCGACGCCGGCGAGCTCAGCAGTGTCTCCATCGTTTTGCGCTCCTTCTCACCCGCCCCGAGGTCGAG
>CBFGYX010000479.1:0-1964 GCA_965653075.1 uncultured bacterium | reverse complement strand
CTTAAAGTGATGCGTTGGCTCAAACAACGTCATCGACTCCCGCCGGATGCGGTTCAATTTGCCCAATCCCGTGACGTCTCCGGCTCAGAGGGAATGAGCCGGCGGCGCACTACTCGGCTCGACGTTCGGCGCTAAAGGGGCCAATTTCGAACGAATCGCCTCCCACCGGCTCGCCTTCTTCGTAAACTCGCTCGTGGAACTCGGCTCGCTCGCGTTCCATCAGGATCACCGTCGAGCTCCGCGTCCCATACTCTTCACTGCGGATGAACGCCGATGACAGTATGCGCTCCCAGTGGTTGCCGAAGCCGGTCGCCGGCAGCTCTTCGTCCGGTGCGAGGTCTTCGACCGTCAGGAGGTCGAAGAGCGAATCCGGCGCGAGGTCTCGACGGTCGATGCGTGCCTGCAATCCCACCTTGCCCTGCCGCACTTTGAACCATGGCGTATCGAGTAAGTGATTGCTCAGGCCGTATACGCCGGGTCCAAGTGAACGAACGGCATCGTCGCTGCGGTTCGTGCAGTATACCAGGCCGTCGGCACTGCCAATCAACAGGTTGAATCCTCGGTAGGCGTCACCTTCGGCTACGATTCGGCGTGCATACTCGAGCGGTGCCTCATCCCCTTTTAGAAAATCGGCCACGAGATCGCCCCGCGAGCGATACTCTCCTTCATCAACGGGCTCACGGTAGTTGGTGACGGCGGCGATACGTCCAGTCGTCGATATCCCACACCATGTGCCGCCCGCCTCGAGATCGCGTCCGGCAAGGACGTCAGGCGCATCCTCCCAGTATCCGGCTCGTTGTGTGGGCCTGCCGTAAAACTCATCCCGGTTCGCAGCCAGGATCAATGGATACTTCGGATGCGCATCGACAGCGAGCAGAATCAGACACATCAGTCGGCACGGAGCTTCTTCACGGCGATCACGAACGGCGGATTGTTGGTCCGGTTGACATGACGCCACTCGATGACCTCGAAACTGTTCCGTTCGAGGCCGCTTGCCCAGTCCGTCACAGCATTCGCTTCCTCCTTGCCGCCCGGGTGCCCGGAGTAGATGACAATGGTCACAACGCCGCCCTCACGCAGCAACAGGACCGACTGATCGAGCGCCGCGAGGGTGGTATCGGGCCGCGTAATCACATCATGGTCGGCGCGAGGCAGGTAGCCGAGGTTGAACATCACGGCCGAGACAGCACCCGGGTGGTCCTCACCGAGCCGCTCCGTCATGTGCTCGTGCCCCTGAAGGATGACCTCGACGTTGCTCACGTTATGCTCCTCAAGGCGCATGCGGGTTCGTTCTACCGCCGCCTCCTGAATATCGAAGGCGTAGACACGCCCCGACGGCCCGCAGCACCGGGCCAGGAACAGCGTATCATGGCCATTGCCGGCTGTCGCATCCACGGCCACCGCGCCCACGCTCAGATGCGCCGCGACGATGGCTTGACTGACGTCAACGGCCGAGCGAAAGGGATTCACAGGTCCGAGGGCTGCAAAACGAACGTTGATGCGAGCCCTCCTCACGCTTCATCCACTCGAGGGATCCCCTCAGATGAAAAGCACCGACGGCTCCTCGGGCGGCGGCTGCGGCCGGCCAACGAGCCGCTGCATAAGGTGGAGCCCCATCCATGCGCCGATGATATATGCCCCTGTACGTGTGACCATTCTCATGAACATGACCGAGCCCGGGTTAATGTCGCGGTATCGCGCGAAGCGCTTTCAATGGAGCATCGCCCACGCCGATCAGATCTTAAGCGTACATTCGTCGTAAAGGCGCATCGCTCGAATTTTCGTCTGCCGTTTGCATGAAACTTACCGTCGACATTTCCTCTCGAGAGGAGGCTTACCCGATCCGGTTCGACACGCTCGATAACCTGCCGCCCGCGTTGGCCGAGGCCGGATTGAGGTCGGGCAAGATCGTCGTGGTGACGGACGCGAATGTCGAAGCACTTTATGCTGATCGGATAGTCGAC
>CBFGYX010000478.1:0-1970 GCA_965653075.1 uncultured bacterium | reverse complement strand
GCCGCCTCGCATCATCCCGATCTGGCAGAGGACACGACCGTCGATGATGACTTTACGATCCAGTTTGGCGGATCGCAGTCCGGTGGCACCGAACTCTTTCTGAGCGCTGAGTTCGCGGGGCTCGAAGGCGGCGACGACACCTCTGCCACCCACGAGCCTGCGACGTTCGACCTGGAGCTGACGGATATCCTCGCCGAGTGCCGGGATGCGGGTTATGCAGACCCTGGTGTCGCCTTCGTCGTCAGCGCGCCCGAGTACAACCAGCTTGAGTTGCGCGTACCCGTTGAGGGGAAGAAGCGACGCCCGGATCGAAGCCGGCTCCTGAAGCTGCTCACGCAGCAGCATGAAGGCACCGTCGATGAGGACCGCGTCACGTTCGTGGCGCTGACGAATCTGGATGAATCGGAGTACCGCTTCCTGGCGATCTTCCCCCGGGCGAACGATTCGGTCAACGCCACGCTTGCGGCGATGCGAGCGCTGAAAGATCGGCGGATGCCCGCGGTGCGTCTCCAGGATACCGAGATGACACTCTACCTGGGTGTCGTAAGGCGTGCGCTCAGACTGCGGACCGAGATGGCCGAGATCGCGATTGACGGGGGCGAGGCCTCCGACGAGTCTGCGCCGGAGCCTGGAGCATCTGCCGGCCGGACATCGCTCATCGTTCGGGCGGGGGTGGATGACACGCTCGTCGTCTTCATGCGAGGCGAAACGCCCATGTACATCGAGCGGCTGCGATCGGTGTCAAGCCTGGATGCGCCTGAAACGATCTGTAGCCGCATCCTGCTGCAGCAGGATGAATACGGCATCGGCGAGATCCACCACGTGTTCGTGATGAGTACGGATCGTGAGCGGGATCTCGTGGAGAGCTTCCAGATGTTCTTCCCCGACGCGCGCGTTGACCGGCTGTCGGACCATGTGCCGTCGCCGGAGGGCGGGTACAGCGGCGAGGATGTGGGCCGCAATACCGTTGCGGCATCGGCGGTTGCCATGCGCATCGTGCCGGGCTTGCGCCATCTCGACGCATTCGAACCGGTCAACCTGGTGCTGCACAAGTACACGCGGCGCGCACCGAAGCTGCCGTTCACGTGGCATGTGGCCGTGATGTCGCTTCTACTGTTCGTGAGCGTCGCCTTTTTCGGTTTTCGATTTGCGAGCCAGCAGTATCAGATCGCCGAGTACGAACAGCGCATCCGCGACTTCCCTACACACGTCGACACGCGGGATGCCCAGGCACTGCAGGCTCGTATCGACAGCCTGCGCGGTACATCCCAGCGGTACCTGCACGCGCTCAACGTACTCGACACGCTCATGGTGGGAAGCGACCGGTGGAGCAGGGCGCTCGAGGAGACGCCTGCCGGTACGTCAAATGTACGCGGCATCTGGGTGGAATCGTGGCGCCCCATCGGCGCCGACCGCGTTCGATTGACCGGCAACTCGACCTCGCGCGACCGCGTGGTGCGCCTCGCCGAGACGCTTGATGGTCATCTCGAATCGCTGACGTTCTCAGATATCCGCGAGATGCAGGTCTACGGGTTCGTCATCGATATCCAGCTCGAAGATCTGCTGCCCGAAGCCGCCGTCTACCTCCGCGAACGTGCACTGGCAGCTGCCGAGCAAGAAGCGGCCGCGAACGCTCAAGCATACACCGGCACGCCGGTATCGCAGACCTCCCACTAAGATCGCCAACAGTCACCCCGATCCTCGAATGCCATGACGAACGTCGGCTATAACATTCTAATCCTTTCGGTCTGCTGGATACTGGCGGTGGGCGGCGGCGTGTATGCCACCTTCGTCAAACAACCGGGCGAGCTCGACCGCGTCCAGAAGGCCGAGCAGATGATCCAGATGGAGCAGGCCGAATTCATGGCTCTGCTGATCGAGGAAACGGAGAGCGAGCAGTTGGCAGCGGGGGCGGCGCTCACGAACAGTAGAAGCGACATCACGGCCACATGCCACGTGAACGGCAGCTT
>CBFGYX010000477.1:0-1972 GCA_965653075.1 uncultured bacterium | reverse complement strand
AGCGGATCCGGGATCCAAGCGGCCGTCGAACGAAGTAAATACGCCGGGCAGGCGTGTGAAAAGACGTGCATGTCGACGCCGTCGTCTTGCCTGACTGCAGTTATCGCAAAGCTGACAGGTCTGACGCACCCATGGGCGAGCGCGTCGTATGTTAACGGACTCACCGTATATCACGTTATATAGTGTCGGGCCTTTGCCTGCGTGTAAATCCCTCACTGATGCCCTCACTGAAGCAATCCCTGCATCGATTCAGATTTCGCAACACCGCGGGTACACCGGGCGGTAGTTCGAAGGGCAATCGGGCCGAGTTCTACGTGGACGGCGAGATCATTTTTGACCACGTCCTCAGAGATATCCGACGTGCTCAGCGATATGTCTGGCTCGAGACGTACATCTTCGAGAAAGACGAAGTCGGGAAGCAGTTTATGGACGCGCTCACCGAGGCCGCCGGCCGCGGCTGCGACGTCAGGCTCCTGATCGACCGTTTCGGCTCCCCTGACATCGGAACGGCGCAAACGAAGGCGCTGGAAGAAGCGGGCGGCACCATCGCCGTGTACAATCCGCTCATCCGCAACCGATTCGGTCGCAAGGTGTCATCGTTTTTGCACCGCGACCACCGCAAGATCCTGATTGCCGACGACATCGGCTATGTTGGTGGGCGCAACATCGGACTCGACTACGTCTCAAACGATGCTCCCGACCGATTCTTCGATCTGACGGCTCGTCTTCACGGCCCTGCCGTCCGTGACCTCGCCTCGGTCTTTGCCGATTCCTTTCGCGATGCTACCGGTGCGGCCGTGCCCCTCCCCCATCCCTCGCCGCCACACGATGACGGACTCACTATCGACGTTCTCGAGCTGAACAATCGCAAATCGCATCGCGATCTCGACCTTGCCCTCCGGACGGCGCTGCGCGCGGCGCGCTCGTCAATCCTGCTCTCGACGCCCTATTTCGTACCGCCGCGCTGGTTTATGCGCGAAATCGTGGCGGCCGCGGAACGAGGCGTGAATGTGCATTTACTGACGGCCGGGCGCTCCGACGTCCCATTTATCCGCGTCGCCGGTCGGCACCTGTACGGTCGGCTACTCAGGCGCGGTATTCGAGTCTTCGAGATGCAACACCCGACGCTTCATGCCAAGTGTATCGTCGTCGACGGCGTGTATACGATCGTCGGGTCGTACAACATCGACAGCTACGGGGCGGCCTACAACCTCGAGCTTGGCGTGGCGCTACATGGTGATAAACCTGCCGAAGCCGTGGCCAATATCTTCGCCCACGCCGTAGAGAAATGTGTTGAGGTCCATCTCCAGGAATGGCTTTCGCGCGGCCCCCTCACCCGCTTCACGCAGTGGGCCGCGTTCCGGATCGCCAAGGTCGGATAGGCCCGCGATGCAGCATGCCGCTCCGACGTCTTCGGCGAGCAGCCTTCGATCTCGCACGCAACACGCACTGCGCCGGATTCACACGCCCTCTGGCTGCGGAATGGTAGCGCCGGGTACGGCCATCGCCGCAAACTCGGGCGTCGTTGCGAGGAGCTCTTCGTACGTACCCTGCGCCTTGAGCCGGCCTTCATCGAGGTAGTACAACGTGTCGCAGTTCTGTACCGTCGACAACCGGTGCGCGATCATGATCATCGTGCGGCTGCCTCGAATATTGTCCAGCGCGTCCACAATGTGCCGCTCCGTCTGGTTGTCGAGCGCCGACGTCGCCTCGTCCATCACCAGAACCTGCGGCTTGTGGTAGAGCGCACGGGCAATACCTACGCGCTGACGTTGACCGCCGGAGAGTCTCACGCCGCGTTCACCCACGATGGTATCGAGCCCATCCGGGAGCGAATCCACGAGCTCGCGTAGCTGGGCCGCATCGATCGCTTCCCACACGAGTTCGTCGTCGATCTCACCATCATCCAAACCGAAAGCTACATTCTTGCGGATGGTGTCGTCGGTCAGATAGATGGTTTGCGGGATGTAGC
>CBFGYX010000476.1:0-1973 GCA_965653075.1 uncultured bacterium | reverse complement strand
TGCTCATAGCTCATTGCTCATTGCTCATAGCTCATTGCTCATTGCTCATAGCTCACCGCTCATAGCCCATAGCCCACCGCTCACATCTCAAAACACCTCCTGATATTCCCCGAACACGCCGCGCAGTTTGTTGCAGATCTCGCCGACGCTTGCGTAGGCGCGGACCGCATCGAGTATGAGCGGCATCAGGTTGGCATCGCCTCGTGCGCCGTCCTCGACGGCATTGAGCCTCCGCTCGACTTCTGTGTTGTCGCGTTCCGCCTTGACGTTCGTCAGCCGCCTAACCTGTGCATTGCCGACTTCCTCATCGATCTTAAGGAGATCGATTGGCGCCTCGGCATCGCTCTGGAACTTGTTGACGCCCACCGTGACGCGGTCTCCCCGCTCGACGGACTGTCCGTATTCGTAGGCGGCTCGCTCGATTTCGCGCTGGATGAAGCCCTGTTCGATTGCCGGCACAACGCCGCCAAGATCATCGATGCGGCGGATGTAGTCTTCGGCCTCGGCCTCGAGTTCATCCGTCAGCTTCTCAACATAATAGGAGCCTGCCAGCGGGTCGATCGTGTTGACCACGCCCGACTCAAACGCGATGATCTGCTGGGTACGCAGCGCCACGGTCACGCTTTCCTCGGTCGGCAGCGCGAGCGCTTCATCCTTCGAATTGGTGTGCAGGCTCTGCGTGCCCCCCAGCACGGCGGCGAGCGCCTGCAGGGTCACGCGGACCACATTGTTGTCCGGCTGCTGCGCCGTCAGCGTCACGCCGCCGGTCTGCGTGTGGAAGCGGAGCATCCAGCTCTTCGGGTCTTCGGCGCCGAAACGCTCGCGCATGATCTTCGCGTAGAGGCGGCGGGCGGCGCGAAACTTGGCGACCTCCTCCAGGACGTCCGTATGAGCGGCGAAGAAAAACGCCAGGCGGGGCGCGAAGTCGTCGACGTTGAGTCCGGCGGCGATAGCCGTCTCGACATACGCGATGGCATCGGCAAGCGTGAAGCCGATTTCCTGGCCGGCCGTCGATCCGGCCTCACGAATATGGTAGCCGCTGATGGAAATCGTATTCCACTTCGGCACTTCCTTCGTGCAGTAAGCAAAGATGTCGCTGATGATGCGGAGCGACGGACGCGGGGGGAAGATGTACGTGCCGCGCGCGATGTATTCCTTCAGGATGTCGTTCTGGATGGTGCCAGATAGTTTATCTGCCGATACGCCCTGCTTCTCGGCCACGGCGATGTACATGGCGAGTAGCACCGCCGCCGAGGCGTTAATCGTCATGCTCGTCGATACCTTGTCGAGCGGGATGCCGTCGAAGAGCGCCTCCATGTCGGCCAGCGTGTCGATGGCCACGCCCACCTTACCGATTTCGCCCTGGGCGATGGCGGCGTCGGAGTCGTAGCCGATCTGCGTCGGCAGGTCGAAGGCCACCGAGAGGCCGGTCGTGCCCTGCGAGAGGAGATACTTGTATCGCCGGTTGGATTCCTCGGCCGTGGCGAAGCCCGCGTACTGGCGCATCGTCCACAAGCGACCGCGGTACATCGTGGGCTGTACACCGCGCGTGAATGGATACTCGCCCGGGAAGCCCAGCTTCTCGTCGTAGTTCTCGGTCAACGACGGATCGGGCAGGTACACGCGTTCCACGGGCCGCCCGGATACGGTCTGAAACGACGGCTGCCGCTCGGGAAAGCGCGCTACCGTCTTCTTCACGCGCTCGTCGTATCGGACCTTGCCTTCTTCTATTTTGCGTTTAGTGTCGGTGGCTTCCATGATCTCGCGTAGTGCGTGTGGTTTCTAGAATCGTTACTCGACCCGTGTCTTGTCTGGCGTACCAGGTACCCGCAGCGTCTGAAGCGCCGCCTCGAGCAGGCGTTCGCTAACATTGCCGACCGTTAGCTCGCCGACGAGGATGCGCCGCAGTTCGTCGGCGGCAATTTCGTCGGCGGTAAATGACGCCAGCAGACGCCGGCGCGCGTCTTCCAGGA
>CBFGYX010000475.1:0-1977 GCA_965653075.1 uncultured bacterium | reverse complement strand
GGCGTCCGACGAGCCGCGAATGAGGCGTACAATCGTACGTCGCAGTGAGCAGTGAGGAAGGACAACGCCGAGATGCGGAATATTCCAACGGCCTGCTAACAATGCCGTCGTATCGATAGGCGGGAATACAGGAGGCATCTCGACCTTGATTTCCAACGGCCGTAAGTTGGCGGTCGCCGCTTCTCCATCTTCTCCGGCATTGAGTTTTTCGCGGCGGGGCAGATCGTTATCTTGCTCGGCTCTGATTTCCCGGCCGAAATGGACTGAACCTGCATGCAAGCTTACCTCGAAACTGAAGTCCGCGCTGCGCTCGAAGCCATGGGCGACCTTCCGTCCGACTTCGTCATCACGTTCGAGAAACCCAACAACGCCGCGCACGGAGACCTGGCCACGAACGCCGCGATGACGCTGGCGCGGGTCTTCCGCAAGGCGCCCCGGGCCATCGCCGACGAACTGGTCGAGCGGCTCCACGCCCGCCCTCTTGATCCTGAGCGTATCGCCGCGATAGAAATCGCCGGGCCTGGCTTCATCAACTTCCGCTTTGCACAGGATTACCTGCACAACGCGCTGCGAGACATCCTCGTCCAGGAGACGCAGTACGGGCGTTCGGAGGCCGGTAAAGGCAAGCGCGCAATCGTCGAGTATGTCAGCGCCAACCCGACGGGGCCACTCACCGTGGGCCACGGCCGGAACGCCGTCCTTGGTGACACCGTCGCGAACCTGCTCGGCTGGACAGGTTACGACGTCACGCGCGAGTACTACTTCAACGACGCCGGCCGTCAGATGCGCATTCTGGCCGAATCGGTGCGCGCACGTTACCTCGCCATCGTCAACCCGGACATCCCGCAAAAGACAATCGATGTGGGCGACGGAGAGACGGTGACGGTCCCGGAATCCTTCCCCGATGACGGTTACCTCGGCGAGTATATCGTCGATATCGCCCAGGAGGTCTACGACGACCACGGCGAAGAGGCCGATCCGAACAACCTCGACGCGTTCAAAATGGCGGCGCAGAAGGCCATCTTTGCCGACATCGAGTCGACGATGCAGCGGATGGGCATTCGAATGGACACCTACTTCAACGAGCACTCGCTGTACGAGTCGAACCGGGTCTGGGAGACGCTCGACCGCCTGCGCGAGCGGGGGCACGTCTACGATAAAGACGACGCGGTGTGGTTCAAGACGAGCGAGTTGGGCAAGGACAAGGATACCGTTCTCGTCAAAAGCACCGGCGAGCCTACGTATCGCCTGCCGGATATCGCCTACCACGCCGATAAGTTCGACCGCGGCTTCGATCTCATCGTCGACGTCTTCGGCGCCGACCACATCGCCACCTATCCGGATGTGCTCCGTGGCATCGAAGTGCTCGGCTATGACACCTCGCTCGTCGACGTGGTGATCTACCAGTTCGTGACGCTCGTCCGCAGTGGCCAGCCTGTGAAGATGAGCACCCGCAAGGCGAACTACGTGACGCTGGACGATCTGATGGACGAGGTGGGCGAGGATGTGACGCGCTTTTTCTTCCTGATGCGCTCCTCGAACACGCATCTTGAGTTCGACCTCGACCTGGCGAAGGAGGCGCGTGACAAAAACCCGGTTTTTTATCTGCAATACGCGCACGCGCGCATCTGCTCGATCGTGCGCAAGGCGGAGGAGGTCGGATTTACCTTCGGCGATGCGGTCGATGTCTCGCTGTTGACGCACGAAGCCGAGATCGACCTGATCAAGAAGCTGCTCGACTTCCCCGGCATGATTGCGGGCGCGGCCGAGGCACGCGAGCCGCATCGCATCATCACATATCTGAATGAGACGGCGGGCGCCTTCACGCGCTTCTACGACGCCTGCCGGATCGTCGGCGAGGAGCAGGAGCTCGCCACCGCGCGCATGCACCTCGCCGAAGCAACGCGCATCGTTATCAGCAACGGCCTGACCGTGCTGGGAATATCGGCGCCGGAGAGGATGTAGGTTTGGGCGGTG
>CBFGYX010000474.1:0-1981 GCA_965653075.1 uncultured bacterium | reverse complement strand
AGCGACGATGCCCTCTATGAAGTCACCAGTTAGCGGGCAGACCCCTGCGCCTTCCTCGTACCACAGCCAGTGGTAGGCGGTCATCCACCCGAGTCCGGCGCGGAGCGTAATGCCGCCGGTGGGGACGTCCTCTTTCGGCGGATCCAGCCAGAAGGCACCGTCATATTCGCCCGTCCGCAGCGCATGGGGGTCGCTGTATGCACCGGCATACTCGTGTTGCTGCTCGCGAGTGAGCACGTTGAGCCAGATCGTGCGGCGCAGCCAATAGGTATCTCCAGCTGCTGGATCGGTGACGACCACGCGCACGGGCGTATCGCCGTTAGTGCCTTTCTGGTATCCACGGCCGCCGGTGCCCTCGTAGAAGGTGTTGCGCGCGAATAGGAGTAGTCCCGCCTGATCGGGCGAGACGGCCCAGTCGGCGTCTGCGCGGTGGAGAAACTGGCGGTCGCCTTTGGCCGAGATGAACACGGCGACATCGAGCCCCAACGCCTTCTTCTCTGCAAAAGGTTCGGGTGCCTGCATGAAGCGCGGTCCATCGCCGGTGAGTGCGAAACGGGCCCGAAGTGGGGAGATCGACCGTTCGAACTCGTCCTCGGACATCGGTGATTCGAGGCGCTCGGCGAGCTCATCGACGGTTTCGGGCTCGAAGGCTACCTGCGCGAGGTAGCTCATAAGGCTCAGCGCGGCTACGTCATAGAAGGCTTGTGCGTAATCCAGCGAGTAAGCCGCGTCGGGCTCGGTGAGCAAATCCCGAAACGATTTCTGTACGGGCTCGCCCCCGGCATCGCGAAGACGAAAGAGCTGGTGTTCGAATACGTTAAGTTGATCGTTCATAGGTCTTCGAGCGGAGCGGATTCAGGTGCGGAAGGTGTAGCGGGCGTGGGGGCCACGGTCAGGCCGAGGTCAACGTCGTAGTGCCCGGTGACGGATTCGGTGGTAAAGTCGCCCTTGTCGTCGAGTAGAAGAAACAGCCGGTCGTCGTAAGGATGGGTGTCGCGCCACCAGGTGTGCAGCACCGCCAGCGGGGGCGGTGGTGCGGTGTCTTCGGGGCGCGGCCCGTACCACGGGAAGCTCACCGACGCCATGGCCAGCGCCTCCTCGACATCGAGGCGCGCCTTCCAGTCGTCCTCGTCGGGCACGTTAATCGCCGCCTTCCCGCCGAGCGGCAGCGGTCCATCCGCAGTCTCTCGGAATAGCACGGCGGCGGCCGTGTGTGCACCGTAGCGGGTTGTCAGCGCGACGAATTCGCCTGCATCAGAGCGATCGTTGCGTGGATCGCGCATTACCGGAAACTGGTCCGGCGCCGTCAATAGGTTTCGGAGGGCCGTGCGTGTCATCGTCTCTCGCCGTTTGCGCAGACGATCGCGAGCATTGGTAAGGGCCTCGGTGTCGACGCCGAGTCTCTCTGGCGTCCAGTACGTTTCGTCTCGATCGTAGAGGGCGGCTACGAGCGTGCGGCAGGCGGCAGGCAGCGGCCACGTGGGATTCTCCAGTGCCAGAATCGCACTGCGCGCCAGGGTGTCAGCGTCGTAGACGTAGGTGCTGTTGCCGAAGTCGAGTCTGTGCCGGGCTTCCGAGTCCGGCATCAGGACTCCCAGCATGGGCTTGTCGTGGCCATGCCGCCGTCCATCGCGTTCGTGGCGGTGTAGCCGCCCCGCCCGCTGCAGGAGGAGGTCGATGGGCGCGAGATCCGAGAGCATCGCGTCGAAGTCCACATCGACCGACTGCTCGATGACCTGCGTCGCGACGACGACGCGCCGGGTCGGACGCTTTTCGTTGTCGGGCGCCGGTTTGCCGAACTGATCGAGAAGCGCTTCCTCTTTAGTGTTTCGATCGGCTCGGACGTACCGGGCGTGGAGCAAATCGGTCTCGATGCCGGCTGCTCGAAGCGCGTCGGCGGCGACCTGTGCTTCGCGGACGGTGTTGCGGATCCAGGCGATGCACCCTCCTTGCTCGATGCGTGCCTGCACCCAGGCCACGC
>CBFGYX010000473.1:0-1986 GCA_965653075.1 uncultured bacterium | reverse complement strand
TGCGGTGTCGTCGTTGATCCGACACAGGCCGGCGCCGATCCGGCGGCCGAGATTGTGGATGCCCTCAACCGGTTGAGGCGAGATCCAGCATTATGTAAGGACATGGGGTCACGCGGACGGCAGGAGTTCCTGCGTACATACGAGAAGGAAGTCGCATGCGACCAATGGACGATGCTCCTCAAATCCGTGGCCGGTACGGTGCATGAGCCGATCATCGCGTAGTTTAGTGGCAGGATTGTATTTGTTGTTTCGTAATTGAGCCAGCGGATCAGGTCCGGGGCAGGCTCTCTGCCAGCGGGAGAGGGGAGATAACGCCCCGAAAGCTCCTTTCCCAATGGGCGAGGGGAGATAACGTCGAAAAGCCCTCTCATTTTGGAAGAAGGGTTGGGGTGAGGGCTTTTTACGTTGTGCCGCGATGGGCTGTCGCCTGCGACCAATGGACGATGCTCCTGAACTCCCTTGTTGGCGCGTCACAGGTGGAGTCGGTCTAACGCGCGTCCCGGCGTATATTGGGCACACCGACGCAGGTCATACATTTTTTTCGCAGCAGACAATCAACCCGTGATGAGCAAGAAGACAGCGATCGTATGTGGAGCCGGCGGCTTCATCGGAGGTCATTTGGTGAACCGGCTTCAGTCCGAGGGATACTGGGTCCGTGGCGTAGACCTTAAGGAGAACGAGTTCGGCAATACCAACGCCGACGACTTCGTGCTCGGTGACCTGCGCGATCCCCGCGTCTGCGAGGCGCTCTTTGATCGTCCTATTGACGAGGTGTACCAGCTCGCGGCCGACATGGGAGGCGCCGGCTACATCTTCACCGGCGACCATGACGCCGCCGTCATGCATAACTCGGCGACGATCAACCTGAACATGGTCGAGGCGAGCCGCATTGCGGGCGTGAAGAAGATCTTCTACTCGTCGTCGGCCTGCATGTACCCGGAGTACAACCAGACCGACCCTGACAACCCTAAGTGCTCAGAGGACTCGGCGTATCCCGCCATGCCGGACAGCGAGTACGGATGGGAGAAGCTTTTCAGCGAGCGGCTGTACCTGGCGTACCACCGCAATTACGGGATGGACGTGCGCGTGGCGCGCTTCCACAACATCTTCGGTCCGCAGGGTACGTGGACGGGTGGCAAGGAGAAGGCGCCGGCCGCAATATCCCGCAAGGTCGCCGAGGCCGAAGACGGCGGGACGATCGAGATCTGGGGCGACGGCAAGCAAACCCGGTCCTTCCTTTACATCGATGAGTGCATTGAAGCCGTGCGGCGCCTCATGGAATCCGACTTCCTCGGCCCGGTCAACATCGGCTCCGAAGAGATGGTCTCGATCAACCAGCTCGTCGACATGGTGAGCGACATCGCCGGCAAGACGCTCGTCAAGCAGCATGATCTGACGAAGCCGCAGGGCGTTCGCGGCCGCAATTCCGACAACGCACTCATCCGCGAGAAGCTGGGCTGGGCACCGTCGGAGCCGCTAAGGAAAGGCCTCGAGCGGACGTATGCGTGGATCCAGGAGCAGGTACAAAGCTCGGTGGTTTCGCATTAATTTGTCATTGCGAGGAGCTTGCGACGAAGCAATCCATGCAGCGGCAAGATTCATTACCGATCGACTGCCAAGATCCGAGAAGTATATGATAGCGGATTGGTCAGAAGGTCGACAGCACGACTACACGCTGCATGGATCGCCACGCCGGTAAACTGCACCGGCTCGCGATGACAACGGTGTTTGTCATTGCGAGGAGCTTGCGACGAAGCAATCCATGCAGCGACCTGTCGCAGCGACACCGTCAGTCGGCAGATGGGGCCGGAACCGATTTGCGAGGCAGTTAGCTGCTAATCGACTCTGCATGGATCGCCGAGCCGGTAAACTGCACCGGCTCGCGATGACAAATGGTGGTGGGGCTCCCTGGCCGCCCGCATTTAAGTGAATGGAGGTACGCCCGGACGCGTGGGGACACGCGTCCCTACCGTTGTTGTCATTGCG
>CBFGYX010000472.1:0-1994 GCA_965653075.1 uncultured bacterium | reverse complement strand
AGTGCCATCCCGTACTCCGTGTACCTCATCTCGCCCGGCGCCGGCAGACGCGGACGTTCTACGGCCGTTGTGTTGAGCGGTGTGGACCGACCTGCGTATCCGCGCCGAACTTCGGCGAGATCGATTACCTCGTGCTCGACGTCAGACTCGGCCAGGCGCGACTGCCACTTGCCGACCTCGTCGAGTTGGGCAGTGAAGTAGAAAACCTGCCGACCGGTGCGGGCGACCTCCATAACGGTGTCGATCATAACGCGGCTCCGATCGTCGTCGCTCGTGCCGAGCACTTCGTCGATAAACAGCGGAAGTCGACGGCGCTCATCTTGCTCGAGAAAGGCTAACCGGACGGCCGTCATGAGCTGGATACGCTCGCCGTCGGAGAGCTCGTCGAGGCTCCGCACGTGGCCCGCGTGGGTGCGTGCGAGGAACGCCGGCGGCGACGAGCGGTCATCGAGTTCGAGCGTGAGCGCGCCGCTGGTGAATGTGACAAAGAGCTCACGCGCCCGCAGGAAGACGCGCGGCCGCGAGGCATCGACCGATGTGTCTCGAACCCAGTCGGAAATCAGATGACCTACGACGGCTTTACGGTTCTCTTCGCGCGAGTCGTCCAGCTTCGCCTGTGCTTCGTCAAACGCCTGCAGCGCGTCGGTAAGCGAGTGGCCTCGCTTTGCTGCTGCGATGCTTTCCTCAATCTGACCGATTTCCTTGCCCAGTGAATCGCGCCGGCTGCGCATCTCGTCGGCCGCCTCGATCTTCCGATCGAGCTCATACTGGTTGAGGTCGAGCAAGCCGTCGGGGTCCATCTTTAGCGCCCGGGCGCCGGTATGTACCTCGCGTAATCGAGCTTGCAGCGCTCCGTCTTCCCGAGTGTGGTTTTGCTTGCACTCGTTGTATTCAATCAGCCGCTCGAGGCCTTCGCGGATGTGGTGGTGGTCATCCGCAGTCAGCGCCAGGCGCTCGAAGAGCCTGCGCCGTGTGGATGCGATCTCCTCAAGCTCGGGTTCGATGGCGGTGGCGATCAACGAGGTCTGTGAGCGGATGATATCCGATGCCCCGGTATGCGCTGTATTTCGTCGATTTAGAGCGACTATGACCGCATCGGCACCAGCAGATGTGTCGACGGGATCATAACCGTAGGCGGATACGATTTGATTGATCGCAGCTGCGTGGGCCTGCGCTGTCGCTCTGTCGGCGTCGAGAACGGCCTTGATCGAGATGACAACGCTCGCGGCGCTTTGCCAGTCACCGATGCGCTGAACGACGAGCCGCAACCAGGCATCATCGACCTCGATGGCTTCGATTCCCAGTTGCGCGCGGATTGCATCGCGTTCGTGAATCAACTTTTCTCTCTCGGACTGCAGCGCTTGCTCATCGCGCTCAAGCTCTTTGAGCCGGCGCAGGCGTTCACCGGCATGCTCCTGGGCGGCGAGTCGAGCCGAAAGCTCCTCGAGCGCATCGCGGACGTTCCGGCGGCGCCACGCCGTGGGCGGCGGCAATTGAGCCGGATAGCCACGCTCGGCATCATCCCTTCTGTGTTGGGCAAGATCGCGGCGTTGGCGTTCCTTGATGAGGCTCCACGCCACCGCAATTACCACGACGAACGGGAGAACGCCGAGCCACGCAGGTCCGAAAACAAATGACGCGATCGTGGCGAGGGTCGCACCAACAAGCGCAGCGACGGTCAACTTCTGGGAAAGCGGACGGCTCTCTTCCTCGACCGCCAGCCAATCGGTCAGCGCCCGCATCCCGCTGCGGATGTCGTCTCGCGATAACTGATCGTCGCCCGGTGCATCCGCTTGCAAACGTTCCCGCTCGGCGCTGACGGCATGTTCGCGGGCGCGCAACATCTCGACGCGCTCGGAAAACCGGGTCAGATCGGGCTGCTCGACGGCTTCGAGCGCAGCAAGCTGAGATTCCGTCAGATGCGATCCGAGTAGACGCCGGGCCGTCTCCGATTTCTTCTCAGCTTCGGTATACCGCCGCTCTTGCTCAGCAAC
>CBFGYX010000471.1:0-2009 GCA_965653075.1 uncultured bacterium | reverse complement strand
TACAAGGACTTTTAAGCGATTACTGTTGCTCGCTGTGCAGCGGATGCGCGGGCTCATTGGCCGACTGCGCAGTGACTTCGCAGAAAGCCGGCTGGAATTATGACGAATCGGGATAAAACGGCCCTCACGAGCTGGGAAGGCAGAATTCAGGTATTGGTACGATTACTGAAGAGGGTATTCGCTCGGAGGGCACGTAGGAGTGCCCAGTGCAGGAGTTGACAAACCTCGAGGAAACATGAACCGCATTTTATCTCGCATCATCACCCTCGCCGTATTCGGACTGCTACTCGCCCCGGTTGCGATAGCGCAGGATGCGACGGATCCTGATCAGACGCTGACGGCATTTGCGCAGGCGTATGTCGATGTGGAAGAGATTCAGGCAGACTATCAGGCTCAGATCGATCAGACGGAGGATGTGGAAGAGGCCGAGCGGCTTCGCGCCGACCTTGACACGCGGATCGACGGGGCCATCGAGGCACGCGGGTTGACAAGAGCCGACTATGACGACATCGTGCAGCGCACTCAGGCGGATGCCGAGTTTTCGCAGCGTGTCATGGCGCTCGTTGACCAGGAGCGGAGCAATCGCGCGAGTGGGTGAGGGACGGAGTCACTGATCGCGTGAAAAGAAGGCGTCGGGTCGCGGATCCGGCGCCTTCTTTATTTTATATACGTATCTGATTCTATCTGGAATAGAAGGGCCAGATTATCGTCATCCACCTCGGCTCGGCAAATCTCAACGGGACGGCTTACGCAAATGGTTGGCCGTACCGTTATGTTTGGCCCGCTAATGATTGTAGGTACAATCCCATTCCGCCATGAAGCGTGTTAACGTGCGGGTTTCGGGGCTCGTGCAGGGGGTTAGTTTTCGGCAGTTCATCGTTGAGCATGCGCGCAAGTACGACGTGCTCGGCTGGGTTCGCAACAACTACGACGGCGACGTCTGGATGGTGGCAGAAGGAGAAGAGGCGGCCATCGAGAAGCTGATCGAGGCTGTGCGGACGGGCCCACCTGAGGCACGCGTCGAATCTGTTGAAGTCGACAAGTGCGAAGCCACGGGCGAATTCGAAGAGTTCCGCGTCCGCAACTGAGGCGGTAACCGGCCGCGTCACCCGACGAGCAAAGATTGCGCGCCGTCGATCCACACGGGTGTGCCCGTGATGAGGCGAGCTTCGTCGCCGGCTAAGAAGGCGACGAGTTTCGCGACATCCTCTGACGTACCGGGCCGGCCGTGCGTAAGTGGCAGCTTGCCGTCGGGGTATTCGACGGGATACTGCGCCTCATCGAACGTGTCGCGGTCGGTAGTCTCTTCGATCTCCGTGTCGATCATGCCGGGGCAGATCACGTTGACGCGGATCCTGTCGGGCGCAAGCTCGAGTGCCATCATCTTCCCAAAAGCCAGCTGCGCGGCTTTCGTCGACGCATAGGGCGAGGCGCCCGAGTTGCTGAACATCCGCGTGCCGTTTACGGAGGACGTGATGATGATGGATCCTCCACCGCTGCGTTTAAGCATCGGCACCGCGTGCTTAACGGTGATGAACGTGCCCGTGAGATTGATGTCGATGACGCTCTGCCAGTCGTCGAGGTCGATGTCTTCGATCGGTGCCCACTTTCCATTGATGCCGGCGTTGGCAAACACGACGTCGAGCCGGTGCCACCGCTGATCGATCTGCCGGTACGCCTCCTGCACGTCGGCATTCTTTGAGACGTCGCCTGTAATGACCAGTCCCTCGCTGCCTTCCGCCTCGACGAGACGGATCGTCTCCTCAACGTCTTCGCGGGTGCGCGCCATGGCAGCGACGTGATATCCGCGGCGGGCAAGTTCAACGGCGGCGGCTCGCGCAATGCCCGTGGCACCGGTAATGAAAGCAACAGGTGTGGTCTTCATCGGCCTGCTCTATTCTGGACCAAGTGAGACGAAAGATCACCTGCCAGTGGCGGCCCTTGATTCGGTGCCGATGAAACGAGTGCGTAAAAGCAACGCGCAGAAATAAAAAACGGACGACCTGAGA
>CBFGYX010000470.1:0-2014 GCA_965653075.1 uncultured bacterium | reverse complement strand
GTTATTTCAGCCGACGTCACCTTCCCGTCCGCATCAACATTTACGCGCACAATGATACGGGCGCGGATGCCTCGTCGTCGGGCTTCAGGGGTGATCTCCGGCTCGACGAATCGCAGTGGACGCGGTGGGGCATAAACGGAGGATCCACCGCCCGACTCATCATCCCCAGTATCTAAAAGCCCGTTCTCAACCCCGGCCACGACGGACGGAAGCTCGACGTTGAAATCGAGGTGGGGAAATTCGAGTGGCGTGTCGTTTGGGACCTCTACCGGAATCCGGGGTGCAAGGGGAGGAGGAGCGCCTCCAGGACGAACTGTCGGCATGACGGCATCGGCAACGAAAGCGATCATCTCCCGCTCCGAAGGGGGTGGTGTCTCGATTTCGACTTCGGTGCGCGGCCATCCGTGAACGACAGCGAGTGCAAGCACGAGCACGCACGCGGTACACACCATCATCCGCGTGGTGTACCTTGAGTTGCGCCGGTGAATGTTATGCCTGGTCAAGGGAGCACCCAAATCGCCGGATTAGTGTCGCTGCTCACCGTAAAGATGAGCCGACTTTATTTTTTCGGGAACGCGTCTTTATGGGATGCGTTCTGCAGCGGAATCCAGAACCCGGCACGGAGCACGTGCAGCACAACTTCAAGCCGATAACCGGCTCCCGCCATAAGAGCAGCTTTTTATGCACCTTCCCGGAGGTATCGGGAGGGTTTTTTTGTGTCCTTTCGTCAAAACCATTAACGCGTGTACTCTCGGCAGCGTATGTACCTCGTTCGTAACGGCGACCCCGCATTCCCACCCGCCAAAATGGCTCTTGAAGACGGCACGGTTGTGACCGGCCAAGGCTTTGGTCATACCGGCGAGACAGGAGGCGAGCTTTGCTTCAACACCAGCATGACGGGCTATCAGGAGATTTCGTCGGATCCGTCCTACCACGGGCAGATCATGATGATGACCTACCCGCATATCGGCAACACGGGCGTCAGCAATGACGACATGGAATCGGCGCGTCCGATGATCTCGGGCCTTGTCGTCCGATCTGTTGCGCGGCGGTACTCGAACCAGCACGCAGCCGGCTCGCTCGACTCGTTTCTGAAGCAGCACAAAGTGGTGGGCATCTCCGGTATTGATACACGGACGCTGGTCAGGCACATCCGCGCCGAGGGCGTGATGAATGCGGTCATAAGCTCGGTCGACCTCGACGATGAAAGCCTGATCGCGAAGGCGCGGCAGTGGCCGTCGATGGAAGGGCTGGAGCTGGCGTCACGAGTCACGACCGACGCCGCATATGATTTTTCCGCCGAAGGAACGCGTCGAATTGCAGTCTACGATTACGGGGTCAAGCTGAACATCCTGCGTGTTTTTGAAGCTCTCGATTGTGCCGTTCGAGTTTTTCCTGCAACGGCGCCGCTGCGAGAAGTGATGGCATGGAATCCGGATGGAATTTTCTTTTCCAACGGCCCGGGGGATCCACGTGCTATGCCCGGCGCGATAGAGACCGTTCGTCGTGCGATCGAGACAAAGCTGCCGCTTCTGGGGATCTGCCTCGGGCATCAGCTCATGAGCCTTGCAGCGGGGCTCGAGGTATATAAAATGTTTGTCGGCCATCGCGGGGCCAACCATCCCGTGAAGAACCTCGTCACCGGTGAGGTCGAGGTTACCACGCAGAATCACGGCTTCGGTGTTAAGGATGACGTCAATAAAGACGTAGCTGAGGTCTCCCACATAAACCTGAACGACGGCACGGTGGAGGGCCTCCGTTTCAAACAGTTCGCCGGATTGTCGGTGCAGTATCACCCGGAGGCCTCACCCGGGCCGCACGATAGCCGCTACCTGTTTAACGAGTTTCTGAACATGGTCAGTGGATCGGTGCCACGACAAGTTGCCGCAACTTGAAATGCATGCGGCGCCGGGGAGAGTGCGAAAGGCAGGGCGTGATCGCTCGGAGCCGGTGCTCCCCCGGACATGACGTTTTGCGGTAGCTGCACGCTACCAGAGTCATTCATCCCATTTCC
>CBFGYX010000469.1:0-2016 GCA_965653075.1 uncultured bacterium | reverse complement strand
GTGGCTGTTCGGGCACATCGGCCATGGCCACGCGAAAAAGGTTAATCCCAAACAAGTTGCGTTGCCCCTGGATGAGCCGCGTCTGTGAGAACCGGTCGCCTTCTTTGAGTGGGATGTGGCGCATGACGACGTCGCGCGAGACGGATTCATTGCCCTGAACCAGGACTTCCGAGACGTGCGCCAGCGGCCCGGCATCGATGCGGAACTCGAGGTCGACCGTGTTCATCGTGGAGTCGATCTCGGCGTCGTAGTTTACGATCGCGAAAGCGTATCCCCGGTTCTGCAGCCAGGTCAGGATTTCGTCCTGCACGCGTGTCACCTGGAACTCAGTATAGCGGCTGCCCACCCTGAGGCCGAGCCGATCGCGGAAGGCAATCCACGCGTCTCGCTCGTCGCCTTCTTCAAACGACGAAAGCGCATACTCACCATCCGGCGCCACAAAGCGGAAATCCTGCACGATCAGGGGCGGCCCTTCCCATATTGTAAAGATGACATGGATGGTGTTGTTCGTGGTGTCGAGCTGTGAAGCGGGGTAGTCGACACGCGGATGCAGGAATCCGTTGCGGTTGTAGAATCGCTCGAGGCGGACGACATCGCGCTGAAGCTCGACCGGATTGAAAGGATAGCTTCGCGGGCGCACAAACGGGACGACGCGGCGCACGCGGTCCATGAACGTAGGAGCCGTTGTGGCCACGTGGTCGCTGAGGCGGTCGACTTCGAACGTGCGTGTCTCGGGAAAGCGGAAAGACACGCCGCGGACGGTCGTCTGCTCGTTGACCAGATGCAGCGGCTGCTGCGCGTAAGCCAGCCGCGCGGTGGTGCCGGCACAGATCACGATCAGCGCAACGAGTAAGAACCGGAAGGGTGCCGAAACGCCCGGGAATGCAACGTCCATCTCTTATCGTACCGTCACATCTCCGGACTTGCCGTACATCTTTCCGTCGCCGTCGATCATTTCATTGATATCATTTTCAGGTGGAATACCTTCTTCGATGGCAGTGTCATCTGCGTCGCGGCTCCCGTGCGCTCCGATTCCTTTGCGCATCCGACGGCGTTTTTCATGGAGCACCGCGATGATACCGCCGATGATCAATACGATCCCAGAATAATAGATCCAGAAGACAAACAGGATGATCAGGGCGAAAGTATTACCAAGAGGAAACCCTTCCTGACCACCGCCGAATCGCTCGGGCCTGCCGAGACCCGTGGCATATACGGCGAATGAGTGCTTGGCCGCCTCCCACAACAAGCCCGTCACCACCGCGCCGAGCAGTGCGCTTCGTTTGGGCGGCCGCGGTTTGGGGATGAAATAGAAGAGTTGGAAGAACATCGCCATGGTAAGCAAATACGGGACCAGCAGACCGAGCCGTTGAATTACGCGCCTCCAGCCTTCTTCAATCCACACATAATCGAGCCCGATGCGGCTGAGGAAGCCGAGGTCGGCGCCTTGCACACCGATCGAAAGCCCGATAGTGAGGATGAACAGTAGGCCGACCTGCACGGCCAGGCGGATGTCCAGCATGTAGCCGACGATGATCGGCCTCCGCACATGCCATTCTTCCTGGAAGATGTTCGACACCACCACGCGGAGCGTCGAGAAAATGGTCACTGCCGAAAAAAGCAGACCCACGGCACCGAGCACCGTGATGACGCTGCCCGAGGCCTGCACCTGCTCGAGGAAGGAGATGATCTGCTCGCTCAGGCCCGGTGGCAGAAACTCGCGGATGATCGCTGCGATCTGCCCGAACGGTGCTTCGCGCTGCAGTACGATGCCGAGCACACCGGTGGCAAGAATGAACACCGGCACGATCGTGATGAGCACCTTGAACGCGATGGCCTGCGCCCAGACGAAAATCTGCTTCTCGTTTACGAACCTCCAGACGCCTCCGAAATAATAACGGAGCGCCTCGAGTACGTCCTGGCCGAGGTTACGGATCGACGGCATGCCGGGCGTTCAGAAGGTCGCGGATGCAGATAGTCCCTGATGCGGGAAATCCCTGATTCGGAAAAGTCCCT
>CBFGYX010000468.1:0-2017 GCA_965653075.1 uncultured bacterium | reverse complement strand
GCGTGACCGCGGACTGAGGATGGAAGTCGCCGATGAACGATATCTCAGGCTTGAGCCGGTAATCCGTCCGCTCCTCGACCGTCTCCTGAATGAACGTGATCAAGGCGCGCACATCTGCAGCCGTTGCGCCGCCTCGGTTGATGATGATGTTTGCGTGCCGGTGCGTGACACACGCCCCGCCGATGCAGGCACCTTTGAGCCCGGCCTCATCGATCAGACGCCCGGCTCCGACGCCCTCGATCTTCTGAAAGATCGATCCGGCACTGGGCTCCGTATCGAGCGGAGGATGCCGCTCGGCGCGCCACTGCAGATTCGCCTCCATGATCTCCCGCATCCGCGGCTTGTCGCCCTTTCTCATCTGGAAGGTGACGGAGAGCACGACGTCGTCGCGTTCGTGCAGGATGGAGTAATCGTAGCCGAAATCGAAATAGTCACGCTCGACATATGTGCGCTCGCCTTCAGTCGTAAGGATTTCGGCACCGAGCACGACCTCCTCGATAAACATCGTCCGCTCGCGCTCCGGGGGAGGCGAGAGGAAGTGAAGGTTCTGCCACATGGCCCCGCCGACGGTGGACGGGATGCCGACATAATGCTCGAGCCCTGAGAGCCCGTTCGACACGGCTGTCTCGATGAGGTCAGGATAGATGATAGCGCCACTTTCAGCGACCAGCCTCGAATCATCTTCCAGCACGTCTGCCTGGCGGGCCATATTGCGGATGACGAGCCCGCGAAAGCCGCCGTCCCCTACAAGAATATTGGCCCCGGTGCCGAGCAGGAAGTACGGGGTACGCGTTTCTCGAGCCATCGTCACGGCGAGCGCGAGCTCGTCCGCCGAGTGGGCTTCATAGAATAAATCGGCCGGGCCGCCGATCTTGAAGGTTGTAAACGGGGCGAGCGGCACATCCCTTCGCACACGCTCATCACCGAGCACCTTTATGAGTTCGCCTATCGTGTCTCTCACTCCGTCAGACCTAAGTGGAAGCGGTTATCTTCATATCGGCTACATACAGTTCAGCTGGATTTAGCCAGCATCAAATATATGTATGTATTATCGTAACGTTGTCCCGGTGCAAACCTTAAGGCCTTGGATAGCAAGGCCTATATCATCACTCTATGATAGCCTCTGGTCGCGTACCGTCAAGCACTCGCACACTGCAGGCCGGGCCTCGCGAGTTTCTCAAACGTAATTCCTCAAGCTAATGAAGAAAGCAATTACCACATTCGTTTGGTCGTTGCTGATCCTCGTGCCGACCTTGGCACAGGCCCAGACACAAAATGTTACGGGTACCGTGATCGATACCGATACCGGCGAACCCCTCGCAGGTGCGTCTGTCGTTGTCGTTGGATCGACAGTTGGTACAGCGACGGCCGTGGACGGTACATATCAGATCTCCGCGGCGGCGGACGACGTTCTCCGCTTCTCGTTCATCGGTTACCATACCCAGGATGTGCCGGTAAACGGCCGCTCAGAGATCAACATCGGACTCACGCCTGACTTTCGTCAGCTCGACGAGGTGGTGGTCGTCGGATACGGCCAGCAGCTCGAACGGACACTGACGGGCAACATCGCCCGTGTTACCGCGCGTGAACTCGAAGACCAGACCGTGCTTAGCGTCGAGCAGGCGTTGCAGGGCCGGATGGCGGGCGTCGATATCCAGACGCAGAGCGGCAAGCTCGGCCAGGGTATCCAGGTTCGCGTGCGCGGCGCGTCGTCGGTATCGGCGTCCAACCAGCCGCTCTACGTGATCGACGGCATCCCCGTGACGACGCAGAACCTGTCGAGCAGTGAGGCTGCCACCAACCCGATGGCGGATATCAACCCGAACGACATCGAGTCGATTCAGGTGCTCAAGGATGCCTCCGCCGCGGCCATTTATGGTGCACGGGCATCGAATGGGGTGGTACTCATCACGACCAAGAGTGGTACGACCGGCGCGACGCGCATCACGGCTAATTACTCGCGTTCATGGAGTGCTCCCACCAACCGGGTGGACTTCCTGAACGGCCCGGAATATGT
>CBFGYX010000467.1:0-2027 GCA_965653075.1 uncultured bacterium | reverse complement strand
GTTGCATCCGATGCGACCACAGCCACATCGGCACCCTCCCTCCCCCTCAATCTCTGAACGGATCGAACTCGTCGGCTCCGGCCATGGCTACGCCGATGGGTTTCAATGTGTGGAGGATGCGGATCGTCGGGGCATGGTAGTCGAGGACCTCGGGCAGGCGTTTGTAGACATGTGGCGACTCATCGGTGCCCGCGCCGCGTAGTTCGACGCCCTTCTCGCGCACGCTGATCGACGTGATCTGGACGATCAGAGACATCGGTGAGGATGAACGCACAGCTGCGTACTCCATCCTGCGCAACGGTCTGCCGTTCCTTTTCACCGTCCTCGCGTTCTTCCTCGTCTACAGGTTTGTGCCGCAGCGCAAGCCCGAATGGAAGACCGCCGCTGTGGGCGCCGTACTCGCCTCACTTGCGTTCTTCATCGCACGGGACGTGTTCCTGCTCTACCAGACGATGACGGGCGGATTCGACCGCGTCTATGGGCCAATTACGCTGCTCGTGGCGCTGCTCTTCTGGATATGGATTGCCGGCGTGATCCTGCTCGTGCGCGGCCAGCTCGTAGCGCATTATCAGGAGATTCTCGTCGACGGCGAGGCTCCCGAAGCCGTGGAGGCGCGCCACGTCGACGCGAAGATGCTACGGACGCGGCCGGAGGGGTGAGGAGTGTTTGACTTCCGGCTCGAAGACGCTCGAACGTGGGGATATGCATGCTTCGGTTGCATCCGATGCGACCACAGCCACATCGGCACTCCCTCCCCCCTCAATCTCTGAACGGATCGAGCTCGTCGGCTCCGGCCATGGCCACGCCGATAGGTTTCAATGTGTGGAGGATGCGGATTGTCGGGGCATGGTGGTCGAGGACCTCTGGCAGGCGTTTGTAGACATGTGGCGACTCATCGGTGCCCGCGCCGCGTAGTTCTACGCCCTTCTCGCGCACCCAGTCCATCATCATCTCGCGGCTGACGGCGCCTCCGCCCGTCTGCACCTTGCGGCCCTTCTTCCAGCGGGATTTCCCCGCGGCCTTCGTGCGGCTCATCACGCGGCCCGCACCGTGTACCGTCGAGTAGAGCGCGTCACGGCTGACGTCGCTTTCAACGCCTTCGAGAATGACGGAGATGTCGCCCATGGAACCGCCGACGAAGCCGCGCTGGCCGGGGAACGCGGGCGTGGCGCCTTTGCGCACGACCCACAGCTTCCTGCCGTCATGCTCTTCCTCCCATGCAAAGTTGTGATGGTTATGCACCTCGTCGAGGATGTTCGCACCAAGCAGTTGAGACACGCGCTCCGTCACCCAGTCGCGGCCGGCGTACGCGTAGCGGCCCGCGAGTCGCATACTCGCGATGTACTCCTGGCCGAGCTGTGAATCGGCGTCCAGCAGTACCGGGTCGACGTCGATGCCTTGCTTACCGCCGCCCTTGCGGACGAAGTGCGTGGCCAGGCGATGACCGAGGCCGCGGCTGCCGAAGTGCACGCCCACCCAGACGCGGTCCTGCTCATCCACGAACAGGTCGACGTAATGGTTGCCGCTGCCAATCGTGCCGAGCTGCTCGCGGGCGAGGGTTTTGAGCTCGCGCGCCACGGGGATGTCCCACGCGGGGTCGTCGTAGAACAGCTCGTGGTCGACGTCTTCCTTGTTCTTGCGCCCGACCCCGAAAGACAACGTCTTCCAGAGGTCATCCATAATCGTGCTGATATTGGCGCGGATGTCGTCGGCGTCGGCGTCGAGCAAAACAGCCTTGTTGCCGCATGCGATGTCATAGCCGACACCCGACGGACTCACCAGTCCGTCGTATGCCACCACGCCGCCGATCGGAACCGCATAACCGAGGTGGTGATCGGCCATGAGTGCGGCACGTTCGGCATCGCGGCCGGCGCGGACGATCTGGTCGACTGCGTTCTCAAGAGGCTCGCCGAAAACGGGGATACCGTTGATCTCAGTGTAGGGCATAATGTCTGAAACTGCTGGGACTACGCTACGGGCGAGTATCACTTACGCCCGAGCCTGTGCGAGTTGCCGCGGACGATGGT
>CBFGYX010000466.1:0-2028 GCA_965653075.1 uncultured bacterium | reverse complement strand
GTGACGTGGGCCGTTCCTCGCCAGATGAGGTCTTCGCGGACCGTGTAGTAGGGCTGGTAATAGTAAGACACCTCGATCGGTACATCGCGGGCGGCATCGAAAACCGTCAGGTCGACCAGGCCGTTATACGAAGCGTCAACGCCGCCTGGTGATGCGAGCACGCTGCCGCGCACCGTGATCCGGTCGAGCGCCGAAAGGGCTGCGAGCGAATCGCTGAGTGCGATTTCATTCACCGACTCGATGGCCACCTGTCGCGTCGGCAGCCCGATGCGCATGGTCGGATCCCCGAGCAGGTTGAACTTGTGGCTGTTGCCCTGCAGACCGGCACGCGTATTCTTGGTGCGGTATAGGATGTCGCCCAGGCGCCGCGGCTGTCCGGTCTCGTCGGGCCTGAACATTTCGCGGTTGAGCGCCCGGTTCAGGCCCACGTTCAGCGTCTCGAGGCTCGCACTGGTCCACACGATGCGGACGGTCGTAAAGAGCGCGATCGAGCCGCCCTCAGCCATCAGCAGCAGCTCCTCGGCCGTGCTCTGACGGTCCGGCATGTCGTACCGGCCGAAGTCACAGGTGGCTGTGACAAAGATCGATGGACTCTCGGCGTTCGTCAGACGGGCGAGATCGCTGCGCCCGAAGACGTTCTCCTGCATCAGGAAGTCTTCATTGCCGTGACCGCTGTAGTTCAGGACGAGCGTGCCGTTGTTCAGTGTGGAGACGAGGTCGCGGTTCACGCCGGGCAGCCGCCAGGATCCGCCGATATACTCACGCTGGTACGACTGCCCGTAGATCTTCCGGATGTTGACCTGAGGGAATGTCTGTTCGATGAGTTCTGCGACGACATCTGAGTTCTGCGTGTGGATGTCCTGCTCCTGCCTGGAGCCCGATATGCCGTGCAGGTGGTCGTCGGCCAGGAAGGTATACCGCGTGCGCCAGCCGCCGAAGGTCTCGACATTTTCATACCGGATGATCTTGTCGACCATCTGATCCGCTTCCGCCGCCGTTTGCACCGGTAGGCGGCCGATGCCGATGTCGATCCGTTCCTCGATCCCACCCGGCGGACGCGTCACGTCTTTCCCCGGATACGGCCATGCGCCCTCTTCATCGTCGAGCAATGCGAAGTAGTCGTCGCTCGTGTACGAATACTCCGGATCGAAACTATCCTCGGTCTGATACGACGGGATCCAGTTGGTGAGCGCGTTGTCGCCCCGGATGTTACGGAAGTCGAAGTGCGTGTCTCCGAAAAGGAGCGCGTAGCGGAGGACCGGATCACCCGGACTGCGGTCGTAGAGAAACTTGAAGTAGTCGCGCACGGCGCGCATATCCTGGAGCCCGCCCGAGAACTCGTTGAAGATCTTCCGGATGTCGACGACTTCGACCGTCATACCTTCGCGCCGGCGATGATCGGCCAGGCGCTCGGCGGCGGCCCTGAAAGGCTCGGCAGCGACGATTACGAACTCGGGATGCCCCGAAATGCCGTGCAGGTTCTGCGGCTCCACGCGCTCGGCCGTGGCGTTGGCGTCCGTGACGGCGCGCACGACGGAGCCTTCAAATGCAATGATCTCGCGTGGCCGGCGGCTGTCCTCCACAATTACGCGAACGCTATGACCGCTTCCCGAGGACTCGACGGGCAACCGACGGATCGTCCCCGGCTCGGTCACATCCCACACCGTCGGCGTCGAGGCGAAGCCACTCATCGGCGAGCAGGTTGAACTTGTGGCTGTTGCCCTGGAGTCCGGCCCGCGTATTCTTGGTGCGGTACAGGATGTCTCCGAGGCGTCGCGGCTGCCCGGTCTCGTCGGGCCTGAACATCTCGCGGTTGAGCGCCCGGTTGAGACCAACGTTGAGCAACTCACGGCTCGCTATGGTCCAGACGATGCGGACGGTCGTGAAGAGCGCGATTGAGCCGCCTTCCGCCATCAGCAGCAGCTCCTCGGCCGTACTCTGTCGCTCCGGCATGTCGTACCGGCCGAAATCGCAGGTGGCGGTCACGAATATGGACGGACTCTCGGCGTTCGTCAGGCGGGCAAGATC
>CBFGYX010000465.1:0-2031 GCA_965653075.1 uncultured bacterium | reverse complement strand
AGCATCAAAAGAATCGAGCAGGAAATCGATGAGCGAGACCTCCGCGAGCGAATTGTCTAATAAGAATGGAGCCGACAGTGCGCCGACTCCTGTGATTCTGTTTCTGGGAAACAGCCTCTCCGCAGGTTATGGGATTAGTCCTAGGGAGGCATTCCCATCGCTCATCGAGGAGCGTATTGACTCGCTCGGCTGGGACTTCCGCGTTGTGAACGCCGGCATCAGCGGCGACACCTCGGCCGACGGACTCGCCCGGCTCGACGGCCTCCTCCATCTCCCGATATCGGTCCTTGTGCTCGAGCTCGGCGCCAACGACGGACTCCGAGGCATCTCCCCCGCCGTCACCAAACAAAATCTGCGAACGATCATCGAACGAACGCGCACGCGTCACCCCGGCGTCCGGTTGTTGATTGTCGGGATGATGGTCCCACCCGAATTGGGCGAGGTGCATTTCCGCCGGTTCGCGGCCGTCTTCCCTGACCTCGCAGCCGAGTTCGACGCCGACCTTGTGCCGTTTCTCCTGGCGGGCGTGGCAGGCGTCCAGTCGCTGAATCAGCCCGACGGCATCCATCCTACCGCTGCAGGGCAGCGCATCATGGCCGGAAACGTCTGGAAGCACCTCCGCCCGATTCTCGAGTCGTTGGTTGACGCGTAGCGAGTCGTAATCCTCCGCTCTCGGTCCCTCACAACTCCGCTTTGAACCGCTCGGCCAGCGAATCGGCCTCGTCACGCGTCGGAGCTTCGGCGTAAATGCGGATGATCGGCTCGGTGTTCGACTTCCGCAGATGCACCCAGCTCGTATCCATGCTGATCTTGAGGCCGTCGGTGGTGTCCACATCTGCGCCTTCAGCGGCGTAGCGCTCCTTCAACCGGGCCAGAAGACCGTCGGCGTCCTTGCCGTCGATCGACGTCTTATGCTTGGCGATGACGTACCTGGGCATATGCTCTACGACGGCCGAGAGCGGCTTGCCGAGATTAGTCAGGTGCTGAAGCACCATGACGATGCCCACGAGCGCGTCGCGGCCGTAATGAAGGTCGGGGAGGATGACTCCGCCGTTGCCCTCGCCGCCGAGAATGGCGCCGACTTCGCGCATTTTTTCGACGACGTTGACTTCGCCGACCGCCGATCGAAAGACCTGCTGGCCGTGGCGTGCCGCGACGTCATCAATGGTGCGGCTCGACGAAAGGTTCGTCACAAACGGACCGCCGCGCAAGCTCCACAGGAAGTCGGCAGCCAGCACCTGCGTCATCTCCTCACCGATGTATGCACCGCCGTCAGCAACGAAGGCGAGCCTGTCGGCGTCCGGATCGACGGCAATGCCAAGATCGGCATCGTGCGTTCGAACGAGCTCCATGAGCTCCGTCAAGTTGGCTGGAAGCGGCTCCGCCTCGTGGGCAAAGTGTCCTGTCGGCTCGCAGTGGAGACAGACGACGCCGGAGCCGGCGATGCCCAGCCGCTCGAGCAGCCGTGGCACAGCCACGCCGCCGATCGAGTTAATGCCGTCGACAACAACCTTAAACTTGCGCGCCCGGATTTTGTCGACATCCACAAAGGACAGCTTCAGAATCTCATCGATATGATCGTCGAGAAAATCGCGCTCGGCGAGCGTACCGAGTTCATCGTATCGCACGTACCGCACGTGGCCGTTGTGCGCGATGTCGAGCACGGTTTGCCCTTGCTCCGCAGATAGGAACTCCCCACGGCCGTTCAGCAGCTTCAACGCGTTCCACTCAGCCGGATTGTGCGAGGCCGACAGAATGACTCCGCCGTCGGCGTTCCTTTGCATCACCGCCATCTCGACGGTCGGCGTCGTTGCCATCCCCGCGTCGATCACGTTGCAGCCCGTCGACTGAAGCGCAGCGATCGTCAGCCTGCGGCAGATCTCACCGGTAACCCGTCCGTCCATCCCTACGACCACCGTCGGATTATCACCTGCCTCCTTCCTCACCCACGTGCCGAATGCGGCCGCGTATCGGACCACGGTTTCCGCATCGAGTCCGCTGCCGAAGATGCCGCGGATGCCGGAGATCGAA
>CBFGYX010000464.1:0-2032 GCA_965653075.1 uncultured bacterium | reverse complement strand
GGTCGTGGTTGTGCGGGTCGTACGAGACATCACCCGTGATGGCATCTTTCTCGAGGCCGCCGATCCGGTGCTCAAGGCCTTTCGTGCCCGGCCTGGCCCAGTTTCGAGCGCGTGTTTTCTCATCCCTGCTGTACGGCAGGAAGCGAGGCTTGCCGTCGACCGTCGTGTTCGGCTTTTGCGCAAACTCGACCTTGATCTCCGGGAGATCGTCCGTCTTCGGGATCGGCCACGGCTCCGAACCATTGGCGATGTAGCCGTCGGAGAGCAGCATGACCGGCGTCATGTACGTCAGGGCGATCCGCACGGCCTCGTATGCCGCGTAGAAACAATCGCCCGGCGTGCTCGCCGCGACAATCGGCATCGGAGCTTCGCCGTTGCGTCCGTAATATGCCTGCAGCAAATCGCTCTGCTCGGTTTTCGTCGGGAGGCCCGTTGAGGGGCCGCCGCGCTGTACGTTTACCACCACGAGCGGCAGCTCCGTCATGATCGCCAGCCCGATTGCTTCGGTCTTCAGCGCCACGCCGGGGCCGCTCGTGCCCGTCACGGCGAGGCTCCCGCCAAAGCTCGCACCGATTGCGGCCCCTATCGCCGCGATCTCGTCTTCGGCCTGAAATGCCATCACGCCGAAATGCTTCAGCCGGCTCAGCTCGTGCAGAAGATCCGACGCCGGTGTGATCGGATACGACCCGTAGAAAAGCGGCAGGTTACTGCGTTTCGATGCGGCAACAAGACCGAGCGCGAGTGACTCGGCACCTCGAATCGCTTTATACCTTCCGGGCTTGAGCGCTGCAGGTTGAACCTCAAAGCGAGACACGAACAGCTCGGCCGTCTCGCCAAAATGAAAGCCTTTCTTGAGCAGCAGGACGTTGGCATCCCGGATTTCCGGCTTCGAGGCAAACTTCCGCTCGACCCACTCAAGCGCCGGCGCCATCGGACGCGAATAGAGCCAGAGCGAAAGCCCCAACGCAAACATGTTCTTGCTCCGGTCGATGGTCTTCTTGTCGAGCCCGGAGTCCTTCAGCGTCTCGTGCGTCAGCTTCGAAAGCTCGACTTCGATCACCTGATACGAGGCAAGCGAATCGTCTTCGAGCGGATTCGATTCATACTTGGCCAGCTCCAGGCTCCGCTTGTCGAACGCATCCACATTGACGAGGATCGTGCCGCTCGGCCGCACACGGTTGAGATTCACCTTGAGAGCGGCCGGATTCATCGCCACGAGCATATCGACTTCATCGCCCGGCGTACGAATATCCACCGAGCCGAAGTGAAGCTGGAAGCCGCTCACGCCGTATGTGGTGCCGGCAGGAGCGCGGATCTCAGCGGGGAAGTCCGGCAACGTGGCCAGGTCATTGCGCGCAAAGGCTGTCGCCAGCGTAAACTGCGAGCCGGTAAGCTGCATGCCGTCGCCCGAGTCTCCGGCAAAGAGGATCGTCGCCTCCTTTAGTTGCTCGACGGGCTTCGGGGATACCTTCATCGGTAGTGAGGATATGCCGCGGCCGAAACCGCGGGTGTGCTTGGAATCAACCTGCTTAGAATCAATCTAAATGAGCGGCTCGTACGTATCTTCGGCCCGCTTGTTCAGCCCTTCGGCGCTCGTACAAGTCATTTCCTCCCCTGGCCGGAATATACGTCCAATCTTCGTTGGTCGGCCGCAATATTTGCCGAGCGAACTCCCGGCAGATGACGGCGTCCAAGAATTCCATAGATCGTCGTAATGAAGTCATGGTCCCGTACACCGCCGTAACCGACTCGATCACCGTTACCGTCCGCCCGGTCTATCTCGATCAACAGACCGACGTGATGAGCGGCCGCTTTGTGTTCGGGTATCTGGTGCGGATTACCAACGAGGGCTACGACGAAGTTCAGTTGCTCCGCCGCCACTGGTACATCCGCGATGCCCGTGGGCACCTCGAGGAGGTCGAGGGGGAGGGCGTGATCGGAGAACAGCCCGTTATTGAGCCGGGCGCGTATTACGAGTACAGCAGCTACTGTGTGATCGGTACGTTCGAAGGGTCGATGGAAGGCTCGTACC
>CBFGYX010000463.1:0-2035 GCA_965653075.1 uncultured bacterium | reverse complement strand
CCAGCCAAGCGCTTGCTCGATACGCTGCGGGCGCTGCCTGATGTGCCGGTCACCCTTACCGCAGGCGATGATTTTACCGTCTCGCTAAAAACCGATCACGGCGTATACAGGATGGTCGGATTCGACGGGGCCGATTATCCTGCGCTGCCCGAGTTGGAGGTGACCACGCAGATCGGCACGACGGGCGCTTTGCTCAAGCGTGCCATCCAGAAAACAAGCTTTGCCGTTTCAAAGGATGCGCTGCGCCCGGCCATGATGGGCATCTATTTCCAGATCAAGCCGAACGGCGGCCGCACCGTGGCGACGGGCGGCCACCGGTTGGTGAAGATGGATCTGGCGCATCTGGTTGCGGATGAAGCAATTAACTTCATCGTCCCTGAGAAAGCGCTCAACCTCGCCAACCGCGTTGCGGGCGAAGGTGAGTGCACGATTTCCGTCGGTGGTGGGTATGTGGATTTCAACTTCGGAGATTCGCGCGTGGTCGCCCGACTCATCGACGAGTCCTATCCGAACTACGAAGCGGTCATCCCGCTCGACAATGACCGGCGGCTGGTGGCCGACCGGACGGCACTGCTCGCCGCCGTGAAACGCGTCGGCTTGTATTCGTCCACGATGACGCACCAGATCCGGCTGTCACTGAGCGAAGGCGAGATCGAGGTGTCGGCCGAAGACCTGGAGCGGTCGAGCGAGGCGCATGAGAAGCTGCGCTGCGAGTACGACAGCGAGCCGATGGTCATCGGATTTAACGCCTCATACCTGACGGAAGTGCTCAGCAATCTGGACGCGAATGAGGTCGTATTCGACTTCTCATCACCGAACCGCGCGGGCGTCGTGACGCCGCTCGATCAGGCGGATGACGAAGAGATGCTGATGCTCATCATGCCGGTCATGCTGAATACCTACGCCTGATCAGGCGCCGGCCGGCTCGACAACGTACGCGGTAAGAGGGCATCTCAAAATGAGGTGCCCTTTTTCGTTGAGTCGGCTGACACCCGAATCAATCTCCGGCCGCCGACTGCATTAGCGCGTTGTGGTCGAACGTCAGTCGACAGGAGCACTCGCCGATATTTTCCTTGCCGGACGCGCGGGCTGCTTCTGCAGTTGTGCCTTTTCGAGCAATCGATGTCGCCACGTGTAGTAGGTGGCTCCGCCCGCGACGCATACTATCGCCGGCAACGCCAGCGCCGCCACGCCGACGCCTCTGACGGCAATCGCGGCGAATACGCCGCCGCCGAAGAACGATACCAGCAGCGCCGTCAAAAACCCGAGCTTCCACAGGCTTGCGCGGCGGTAGCGCAGCCAGTGGCCGATCAGCACACCGATGTCCGTAACAATGCCGGTCATATGCGTCGTGCGCACGACGAGGCCGTAGTAACTGCTCGCCATCGCGTTCTGCATGCCACAGGCGGCCGCGGCCATGGCCACGCCGATCCCGCTCCGCTGCATCAGCAGCACAGTGGCCAGCGCCAGCAAAACACCCTCCGCCATCAGTACGACGCCGTATCGGCGACCCGGCTTCAAGTGGGTGCTCCCGATGATTGCGCCGGAAGCAACACCTCCGGCAAGAAAAGCGGCCACGGCCGCCACCATCAACGTGAACGCCTCTCCCCCGCCCGAAAAAATATCGGCGCTCAATTGCGAGACCGCGCCCGTCACGTGGCTCGCAGGCACCACGGTGAAGGAGAGCACGCAGACGTTAATGAAGCCGGCCATCGCGGCGAGGCCGGAGCCGCCCAACAGAAACCAGGGTCTATCACGAAAAAACGCCCGGCTGGTACCCCGGGCGCGGACATACGGCATACGGACTTACGATATATCAGTGATGATGAAGCTCGTGAAATACTCGGCGCAACTCACTGAGTTAAAAGGTCTTATATGCGAAATCAGTTCAAAATGATCCATTTTGAGCAGCGGACCGGTCGCGTTGCGGGACCTTCCTTGTGACCGTTCCACCAGGCCCCTTGTCGCCGATTCCTTGCCCTATCGGCCGGGCACTTGCTGTACGGGGGATCGGAGTTGGCACCGTTTACCTATA
>CBFGYX010000462.1:0-2037 GCA_965653075.1 uncultured bacterium | reverse complement strand
AGGTTACGAGGCGTCAGCGTAGAATATTAATCGCCCGGCTGTCGACGTGCCGGCCGAAACGGTCGTTAGCGTCCGAAGGGTTGGCGGACGAGCGTTTCGGCCGGAGCGCGGCCATGTTCGTCCCGGCGCATGGTTGGCGAACCCCGGCGGGGCCGTACCCGGTTCATCCCTCATACATACAGTTGGGCGAGAAACCTCCGGCGCCCGGACGTGGGCGCCGAGGTCTGTGCCTCAGGTTACGAGGCGTCAGCGTAGAATATTAATCGCCCGGCTGTCGACGTGCCGGCCCTTGCTCAGCCGCAGGATGTACGTTCCGCTGGCGAGTCCGTCGGCAGACAATATGACGTTGTGACGTCCGGCCGCGAGATGTGCATCGAGCACGACTCTGACCTCGCGGCCCAGCAGATCGAAGAGGCGCATCTGGATGTCCGATGCCTCCTGCAGAGAGAAGCCGACAAGGGTTGAATTTGCAAACGGATTAGGAAAGTTGGGATGTAGCCTCAGCACGCCGTCGGTGTCGTCGCTGGGGCGTAGCGTAATCTCAACGCGAGCACCCACCGCTGCTCCGCCGCCGTTGCCGACGTACGCGATGAATGCGTCTGACGCCGCGCCGGAGTCGATCGACGAGTAGGTGAGGCTGCGCCCGTCCGCCGCCACCTCGACTGAACCGTAGGTCGGCTGTTCCGCGCCGATAACGAAGAGCGAATCAGAGTTGGCGACAAGCGCCAGCTCGCCGACACCGATGGTAATGTTGCCGCCGACTTCGGCCTCGAGCGAGATGGTACGTGGCAGCGGAATGTCGGCATCGATCGGCGTAAGCAGGAAGGCGGCTATGCGCCCACCTCGGAGTCCGTATCCGGCAATCTGCCCCCGGGCGTTGATGTCGCGCGCCTCAACGAGACGCCAGTCGTCTTCCGGGTTGTGGATGAGCTCGTCGAGGTTAAAGTGACGCCCGTCCACCCAGAGCGCTGCGCGCTTCGTCGGCGCGGCTGCGGACTTGCCGGCATGCGTAGAGGAAAGATCGAACTTCATCGCGTGCCGCGCGCCGAGGCGCCACCGGTCGTGCATGGACGTCGTCTTGCTCGCAACTGTGACATCCTCCGTGACACCGACCGCCCATCCGGCATCGCTTACAGCGTACGCTTCGGCGAAGCCGGCGTGGGTGTCCTCGAGTGAGGCTGCTACTCCATCGGCGTCCCATGCCATGGCAACGACACGGCCGTTTACCAGGGCACTTCCTACGCTCATCCCCAGATTATTCAGGTCGTATGCGCGGGTTTCGGCCGTGGTGATGACGCGGCCGTTGACAACGGCGTATTCAGTGCCGCCATCCGTTGATACCACACCGGCCACGTTTCCGCGATTGTTGATGGCGAATGCTTCGGAATGCGAGCCGTGCCCGAAATCAATTGCTTCCATGTCGGCGTCCCATACGACCGCCTGGTACCGGGCCTGACTCGTGCTGGAAACGCCGGCCGTGGCGCCACTTTCGTTCAGGTCGTACGCGACGCCGAAATTCCCGCCGAGGCTCCCAAGCGGTTTCAGTGAACCATCGGTTCCGAGTAGCACGGCCAGCGCGGACGAGTCGGCCGCGACCGCGACGCCGGCCATCGTGCCGTCGTCGAGCAGGGCATAGGGGGTGACGATATGATCGTCGACACCGACTGTAGTGGCCTTGCCATCCGACCAAATGAAGGGTGCAATGCCCTGGGAGGTTAACGTCAAGCCGGTGACGAGTCCGTCTGGTGAGATGGCGGTTGCGCGCGAAATCGAGCCTCCATCAGGCGACACCTCGACGATCGTAAAGCCGAATCCGGCTACGGTCACGGTGACGGTTGCCGTGGCTCGCCCGCCGGCCGCGTTCTCGATGATGTAGGGAAAGGTGTCCGTACCGACGAACGATGCCGCGGGCGTGTAGGTGATCGTGCGGCCGTCGGTGGTGGCTCTTCCGTTTGCCGGCTGCCCGACCTCGACGATGGTGAGCTCGCCGCCTTCGGGATCGGTGTCGTTGGCGAGCACGTCGATGACAACGGCTTC
>CBFGYX010000461.1:0-2038 GCA_965653075.1 uncultured bacterium | reverse complement strand
CGTCGTTGTCGACACCGAGGAAAACGGCAACATCAGCGTTGACGACCTGCGTCGGAAGGCTGAGCAGCACGGCGAAAACCTTGCGGCGCTGATGGTTACGTATCCGTCAACGCACGGCGTCTTTGAGCAGGAGATCCGCGAAATCTGCCGCATCATCCACGATCACGGCGGCCAGGTGTATATGGACGGCGCCAATATGAACGCGCAGGTCGGATTGTGCCGTCCAGGCGAGTTCGGCGCCGACGTTGCGCATCTGAACCTGCACAAGACGTTCTCCATTCCGCACGGCGGCGGCGGGCCGGGCATGGGCCCTATCTGCGCGGCCGAACACTTGCTGCCGTTCCTGCCGTCGCACCCGGTTGTCGAAACCGGCGGCGAGAAGGCCATCGGCGCGGTGGCCGCCGCTCCCTACGGCAGCGCCAACATCCTGCTCATCTCCTGGGCCTACATCGCAATGATGGGTGCCGACGGACTCAAGAAGGCATCCCAGGTGGCCGTTCTGAATGCCAACTACATGGCCACTCGCCTCAATGAGGGGTTCGAGATTCTATATCGGGGGAAGAACGAGCGCGTGGCGCACGAATTTATCGTCGACCTTCGGCCGTTCAAGCGGGATACCGGCATCGCCGAACTGGACGTGGCGAAGCGGCTGATGGATTACGGATACCACGCCCCGACGATGTCATTCCCCGTGGCGGGCACGATCATGGTCGAGCCGACGGAGAGCGAAGCCAAGGTTGAACTCGACCGGTTCTGCGATGCGCTGATGTCGATTCGGGATGAGATGGAGGCGGTGCGATCAGGCGCCGCCGATGCCGAGGATAATGTGCTTAAAAATGCGCCACACACGGCGTCGATGGTTGTCTCGGACGCGTGGAATCATGCCTACGGGCGCGAAGAAGCGGCATTCCCCGCGCCGTGGGTCCGCGAGCACAAGTTCTGGCCGAGCGTCCGCCGCGTCGACGATGCCTACGGCGACCGCAACCTGGTGTGCTCATGCCCGCCGGTGGAGGAGTATGAGGGGTAAGGGTGGGCTTTGAGCTTTGGTCTTTGAGCTTTGAGCTTTGAGCTTTGAGCTTTGGGCTGTGAGCTTTGAGCTTTGGGCTGTGAGCATTGGGCTCTGCGCTTAGGGCGTTGAGCTGGGGTTTCGGGCGTATGGTTTTTTTGGCAGTTGGCGCTTTGTGCTCTGCTCAGCACTCCCGCTCATTGCTCATTGCTCATTGCTCAGTGCCCACCGCTGAGCGCTCCCGTGCTCAATGCTCGCCGCTCAGTGCTCTGCTCCGCGCCCACCCTCAGCACTCCCGCTCATTGCTCAGTGCCCACCGCTCACCGCTCAGCACTCCCGCTCACCGCTCACCGCTCACCGCTCACTGCCCACCGCTCAGCGCTCAAAGCTCTCACGGCGCCAGTCGCTCGATCAGCCATTTGTCACTGCTGCGCCGGTATCGGATCCTGTCATGAAGCCGGGCCGGGCGGCCCTGCCAGAACTCGACAACGTCGGGCACCACTCGGTAGCCTCCCCAGTGCGGCGGGCGCGCGACGTCTCCGTCGCCGAAGCGTGTTTTCACCTCCTCGAGCGCGTGCTCGAGCTCCTCGCGCGAAGCCACGACGGCGCTCTGCGGCGACGCCCACGCGCCGAGGCGGCTGCCGCGAGGGCGCGAGGCAAAGTAGAGGTCAGACTCGGCCTCCGCGAGCTGCTCCGCGCGGCCTTCCACCCGCACCTGTCGTTCCAGCTCCTGCCACCAGAACGTTAGCGACACACGCGGATTCGCCGCGATATCGTCCGCCTTTCGGCTGTTATAGTTCGTGTAGAAGGAAAGACCACGGTCGTCGATATCCTTCAGCAACACCACACGTGCAGACGGCCGCCCATCGGCATCCGCTGTTGACAACAGCATCGCATTCGGCTCGACGATTCCTGATGCAAGCGCGGCATCGAACCAGATTCTGAATTGTGCCAGCGGCTCCGCTGCAACGCTTTGTTCGTCCAACGCCAGTTTCGCATATTCACGCCGCAAGTTGGCAATGGTGGCATCCA
>CBFGYX010000460.1:0-2038 GCA_965653075.1 uncultured bacterium | reverse complement strand
CCCGATGATCAGCCGCGTAAGCTAACCTATAAAGAGCGGATCGAACTGAGTGAATTGGAAGGTCGCATCGCGGAAACTGAATCGCGGATAGCCGCCATTGAAGCAGAACTTGCAGGTCCCCCAGACGACGTAGACCAGATCACAAGGTTGTCAGAGGAGTTGGGCAACGCATCGGCGCAGTTAGAGGTCGATGTCGAGCGCTGGGCGAGCCTTGCCGAGCGTGAGGGCTAATAGACAGCTTCGGCTACCCCGAGGCTACCAGAAATACGCAATCACCACGGCCAAAAGGGTGAGTACGCCCGCGCTCTGGTAACGAAAATCCGAATACCAGGGTGCGTCAATTGCCACGAGGTCAGTGCGGAGAGTCTCTCTCGAATACGTCACTCCCTTCATTTGCTTGTAATCCGGCGCTTCACCCGTTAAGCTGATTATTGTTATAAGGCCCAGCGCGAAGACGAACATGGCAATTCCCATGTAAGTGTAATGCGGGTCGGGTAAGCCGGCCGCGGTTAGGAAGCCGAAAACTTCTTTCACGATGAAAAGCGGTGCACCTATCGATAGGCCCGCGATGATCGTCCAGAAGGCCGCCGGCGCAGTCATTCGCCTCCAGAAGATACCTGCCAGAAAGACCGCGACGATAGGCGGCGTCACGTAAGAGAGCACGGACTGGAAATACTCGAACAGGGTCTCGAAACGTGCGATCATCGGGGCGTAGACGGCTCCGATAATCATGGCAACACCCGTGACTATGCGGCCTATACGGACGAGAGTGACGTCCGTAATCTGCGGCTTCTTCGGTCGGATAAAATCAATCGTGACGAGCGTTGCGGCGGCGTTAAGCGCGGAATCGAGACTCGACATAATTGCGGCAATGAGCGCCGTTAGTACGAGGCCGCGGAAGCCCACCGGGAGCATGTCGAAAGCAAGTGTGGGGAAGACCAGATCGGGAGTGGGCAGGTCCGGGTAGAGAAGCACTGCAAACGCGCCCGGAAGGATCATGATGAATATGTTTGGGACCTTAAGGAATCCAGCGAAGAGAGCTCCTTTCCTTCCTTGATCAAGGCTCGCGGCACCCAGAGTCCGCTGGACAATAAACTGATTGACCGTCCAGTAATAGAAACCGAGTAGCAGCACGCCGAGGATGCCCGGCCAAGGCAGAAACGGATCCTCGATAGGCTTAATGAGCTCAAGGCGTTCGGCAGACAGAGTATCCATCATGGCAGACCATCCGCCCACTGCATGGAGACCGAAGGCGAAGATAGCAAGGCCTCCAAACGTAAGCAGAACAGCCTGGACCGCATCGGTGACGACGACCGCCTTGAGGCCGCCCAGCATGGTATAGATGCCGGCCAACAGTGCCAGAAATGCGACCGTCTGCCAAAGGTCGAATGCGGGAAAAAGGACGGAAAGTACGATCCCTCCTGCGTAAAGGGCGCCCGCCGTATCGATAAACATGATGGCGAGAACGGTAAACACGGAATACGCCATCCTTGAGCGGACGTCGAAACGGCGTTCGAGGTATTCGGGAATCGTGTATAGTCGCGACCGCAGAAAGTGCGGGAGCATGAAGACGGCAAAGAAGATCAGCACGATGGTTGCCGTCCATTCGTAGTTGAAGACGACGATTCCGTGCGCATAGGATGCCCCCATCAGCCCAATGAAGCTCGCTCCCGACATGTTCGACGCAAAGAGCGAGAACCCTATCAGATACCAGGGAAGCGCCCTCCCTGCCAGGAAGTAATCATCGGCGCTTTCCTTGCCACGGCTTACGTACAAACCGTGGGCGATTACGGCGATCAGGTAGATGATGACGATGGCGATGTCGAGCGGGAGAAGGCTGAACGACGGCATCGGAAATGGTGGGAGTGAATTGGCCGGAGCTAACGGAGGTACGTTGCCTGAAATTGATGAAGAACCACATCGGGTTCATCAATCTGCACCCACTCTGGGTGGCCGCTAATAAACAAAACGGCGAGGAGACGACGCATTCGACGTCATCTCCCCGCCACAGACGTCATTATCGGGTCCTCTCGATTGC
>CBFGYX010000459.1:0-2043 GCA_965653075.1 uncultured bacterium | reverse complement strand
GTCGATGACCTTGACGTCATCCTGAAGCGGCTGAGGCACCTCGCCGAGCAGACGGCCTCGGACCTGCGCAAAAAGTCCAAGCTCGCCACGCGCATCATCCTCAAATGGCGCTACAGCGATTTCGAGACCGTGACTCGGTCCACAACGGTCAAGCCGACCAATGAGGCGCTTGTGCTTTACCGAACGATTGAGCCGCACGCAAAGAAACTGATGACGACCCGCGCCGTCCGGCTGATCGGTGTACGCGCCGAGGGGCTCACCGAAAGCGGCATCCAGACGACGCTCGACGATCCACAGCCCGAGCGCCGGCAGACGTTACTCCGCACCGTCGACGAGCTTCGTGCCCGGTTCGGCGACGATATTATTCTTCCGGGCTCTCTGAAGTAGACCCGCCTTCCGGCATCGTCCGGACCGCTTCCTCGAGGGGCTTGCGACCGCTGCGTTTGCGCGACATGAAGTTCCAGTAGCGCTCCATCGACTGCGTCACAACGCGGCGCGCATCCTCAGGCCCGAGGAACTCCCGCACCGATACCTCCTTGTCTTCGAGCACCTTGTAATCCTGGAAGAACCGCTTCAGCTCACGCAATCGGTGCTCCGGAAGCTGGTCAATGCTGTGGTAGGCATTGAATGCCGGGTCGTCTTCGTGGACGCAGATGATCTTCTCGTCATTCTGGCCCTGATCGAGCATCGTCATCATCCCGATCGGGCGCGCGCGGAGCACGCTGAGCGGCGCCACGGTCTCCTGCATTAACACCATCACGTCGAGCGGGTCGTCGTCGTCCCCGAGCGTCTGCGGGATGAAACCATAATTGGCGGGATACACGACCGACGAGTAGAGCACACGGTCAACGAACAGCAGTCCCGTCTCCTTGTGAAGCTCGTACTTGATCTTGCTTCCCTGCGGAATTTCAATGATCGCAAGAAAGCGCTCGGGCGCGTCGGCTCCAGTGGGTACGTCGTGCCAGGGATGTGTCATAATTTATTATAGCCCTTCGATGATGAAGGCGATGGCGTCTCGTGGCGGAAAGGTCTCACTAAAAGGAAAGAGGTGGCGAAGCCAATGTACCGAGGCAGGCCGTGACCGCGATCATCCGCTCTCGGTGAGCACGTGCCGGTGTCGACAAGATCGGTTCTTCTCGGATGCAGTCCAGTGAAGGCTCGGTGGAAGAAGCGCTACCCCATGATGCCGGCGAGCTACCGTTGCCTCGTTTCATACGGACTGTAGATGTTCGGCTTCTCCTCCTTGATCACGAATCGCATGATCGTCGCCAGTATGATGCCGGCGAAGAAACCGCCGATATGCGCACCGTACGCAACACCTCCCACGGATTCCTGGGAGACCGCAATTGACCCGAGTCCGTTGATGAACTGGAAGACGATCCACATACCGATGGCCACGACGGCGGGTACGGAGACGACGAAATAAAACAGCAGTGCGTAGACGCGGTTTTTTGGAAAGAGCACGAGGTAAGCGCCGAGAACGCCGGAGATCGCACCGGAGGCACCGAGATTCGGGATGACACCTGTGGGATCGAGCGCGATCTGAGCCGCAGTCGCGGCAAGGCCGCTGAGCAGATAAAACGCGAGGAACGCCCGGGCGCCGAAGCGATGCTCTACGTTGTCGCCAAAGATCCACAAGTAGAGCATGTTGCCAAACAGATGCAGGTATCCGCCGTGCATGAACATGGCTGTTATCATAATCACGAATCGCATGATCGTCGCCAGTATGATGCCGGCGAAGAAACCGCCGATATGCGCACCGTACGCAACACCTCCCACGGATTCCTGGGAGACCGCAATTGACCCGAGTCCGTTGATGAACTGGAAGACGATCCACATACCGATGGCCACGACGGCGGGTACGGAGACGACGAAATAAAACAGCAGTGCGTAGACGCGGTTTTTTGGAAAGAGCACGAGGTAAGCGCCGAGAACGCCGGAGATCGCACCGGAGGCACCGAGATTCGGGATGATACCTGTGGGATCGAGCGCGATCTGAGCCGCAGTCGCGGCGAGGCCGCTGAGTAGATAAAACGCGAGGAA
>CBFGYX010000458.1:0-2044 GCA_965653075.1 uncultured bacterium | reverse complement strand
GCGAGCGACTTCCTGCGTGGCGTCGTGCAGGTAGGGGAAGGGGAAGCCGACGTTCTGCGCATGCCTGGCCATTTCCTCCGGCGAGTCGTCGGGGTAAGTCTCGGCGTCGTTCGAGCAGATCGTGATGAACTCGACGCCACGGCCCTGGTAGCTTTTCGCCATCCGGATCAGCGCGGGCTCGATATGACGGGCGTACGGACAGTGGTTGCACGTAAAGATGACGACGACAGCCTTTGCATCCGTCAGATCCGCAAGGCTGATGTTGCCGCGATTCGTCAGCGGGTTGACGTCGGGCAGATCGAATGCGGGTGCAGGCGTACCAAGTGCGATGTTATCAGGAGATGAAACGGCCATTTCCTTTGGTTAATTCGAATGATTGAGGTAAAGGTCGTGCTTTTCGATATACGTGCGCACGGCGTCTGGCACGAGATAGCGGATCGACAGCCGGCGCCGGCAGCGATCGCGGATGGCCGTCGCGGAGATTTCGAGCCGTGGTGCCTCGGCGATTCGCACGTACGGCCGGAGCCAGTCGGCCGGTAGGGTCTCGGCCTCGCCGGGGCGCCTGAACACGAGCAAGGGGGCCGTCTCAGCGATGGCTTCAGCCTCTTTCCAGTCGGGAAACCCGGCCAGGCTGTCGCTTCCCATCAGCAAGAAAAGCTCGTGCTCGGGGTTCTTCTCGCGCAGGTGCTGCAGCGTGTCGATGGTGTAGGAAACATCGCCGCGGCGGACCTCGATGTCTGAGACGTCGAAGTTGGGATTCCCCTGCACGGCGCAGCGCACCATCTCGAGGCGCTGCGCGGCATCCACCAGTTTGTCTTCAATCTTGAAGGGCGACCGGGCGGCGGGCATCCACAGGATGCGGTTGAGGTCGAACTCCTCGCGCATCCACTCGGCAATGATCAGATGGCCGATATGCGGTGGATTGAAGGATCCTCCGAATACGCCGATGCGCATGAAAGCACGCCCTCACACCTAATTGTTTGCCAGGGATTCTTGCGCGGCCAGGGCCTGCCGGTAAAGCGGCTCGGCCTCTGGGAGGTAATCGCTGTTCGGGAAGAGCTGCCGGAGGCGCTCGTAGTTGTTGATCGCGAGCTCATAGCGTTCGGCTCGACGCTCGCGAATGCTGTTCTCGGCGTAGAGCACGTAGTTTTCGATTGCGCCGAGGAGCGCCCGCTCCGCCCAGGGCGTGCTGTCGGGATACTTGTCGAAGACGCGTTCGAACATGATCGCGGCGGCTTCATACATGCCGCGGCGCTCGTAAAGTCGGGCCGTCTCATAGTCTTTGCGAGCGAGCTTTTCGCGGAGCTCAGCCAGCATGCGCTCGGCCTCGGGCACGTTCTCGTCGTTCGGGTATCGGTTGATGTAGAGCTGCAGCTCCTCGATCGCGCGGAAGGTGTTGGTCTGATCGAGCTGGTATCCCGGCGACTGGTGGTAATACGACAGGGCGCGGTAAAACTCGGCCTCCGGCGCGCGCGGGTCCGAGCGGTACATCTGGGCAAACCGATTGAATTCACTCGACGCCAGGATGTACTCGCGGTTGTGATAATGCGCCCAGCCGAGATAGTACTGGGCGTCGGGCGCGAATTCGTTCTGGCGGCCGTACGTAAAGACGGCGCGGAAGTATTCGGCCGCGCGGTCGTAGCGTCCGCGCTCGTAGAGTTCCATGCCGCGCGTGAAGGCGTCTTCCGGCGATTCGTGGCGCAGCCCGCCACTGCTTCCACACGCAGAAACGAGGAGCGTAATCGCGATCAGGCCGGCGAAGACCGGCAGGCGGTGGCGCATGATAAAGCGTAGGCGCATCAAAAAAGTGTCTATCCGCATCGATCGGCGGGACGTCAAAAAAGGTGGGACCGCGGCGTTGGAACCTTGCAGTTGACCGCCGCGCTCGTACGAGAACGCTTTAAGGGGTGTTCCTGGGGAGTTTCCAGTGTTCAGTTCTCAGTTCTCAGTTCTCAGTTCTCAGTTCTCAGTCTTCAGTTCTCAGTCTTCAGTTCTCAGTCTTCAGTTCTAGTTCTCAGTCTTCAGTTTTGGCTCGGTCGTGGCT
>CBFGYX010000457.1:0-2076 GCA_965653075.1 uncultured bacterium | reverse complement strand
ACCGAACATCCTTACTCTCCCGGCTGGAGCGCCGGCCCGCCGGCGAATGACCCCGGCGAGGCGCTTGCAAGCGGCTCGTCAGCGCTCCGCGGCGCGGTGCGTATGGTCATCCAGATATTGTAGAAGCCGATCACCGCGCCGATTAAGAAGAGAAGTCCGCCGACCGCCCGCGCGATGTAATAGGGACGCATCGCCACGAGAGAGTCGACGAACGTGTAAGCGAGCGTGCCGCCCTCGTTATAGGTGCGCCACATCAAGCCCTGGATGATGCCGGAATTCCACATCGCGAAGACGTAGATGACCGTGCCGCCGACCGCGAGCCAGAAGTGCGCTTCGACCAGCTTGGCGGAATACATCGACTCCCGATTCCACAGCCACGGCACCGATGCATAGATCGAGCCGAAGGTGATCATCGCCACCCAGCCCAACGCGCCGGCATGCACGTGCCCGATGGTCCAATCCGTGTAGTGCGAGAGCGAATTGACCGAACGGATCGCCATGAATGACCCTTCGAAAGTGGACAGGCCGTAGAACACCGCCGCGACCATCATGAACCGCAGCACAGCGTCGTCGCGGACACGGTCCCAAGCGCCGTTGAGCGTGAGCAGAGCGTTGCCGGCGGACGCCCAGGACGGGACCAGCAGCATCACCGAGAAGGTCATGCCGAGGGTCTGTACCCACTGCGGCAACGCCGTGTAATGCAGATGGTGCGAGCCGGCCCACATGTAGAAGAATGTGATGCCCCAGAAGCTGATGATCGACATCCGGTAGGAGAAGATCGGGCGACCGGCGCGCTTGGGCAGATAGTAGTACATCATGCCGAGAAAGCCGGCGGTGGGGAAGAACGCGACCGCGTTGTGGCCGTACCACCACTGCGTCATGGCGTCCTGCACGCCCGAAAATAGCGAGTAGCTCTTGGCGCCTCCATACGAAACCGGCACGGCAAGATTGTTGACGATGTGCAGCACCGCCACGACGAGAATGAACGCCATGTAGTACCAGTTGGCGACGTAGATATGCGGCTCCTTGCGGCGCGCTAGCGTGCGCAGGTAGATAGAAAAATAGACGAGCCAGACGACGACGAGCCAGATGTCCGCATACCACTCCGGCTCGGCATATTCTTTCGACTGTGTGATGCCCATCAAGTAGCCGGTGACGGCGAGCACGCAGAAAAGGTTGTAGCCGAATACGACGAACCACGGACTGAGCTGATCCGGCAGGCGCGCGCGCGAAGTGCGCTGCAGGACGTAGAGCGATGTCGCGATCAACGCGTTGCCGCCAAAGCCGAAGATCACAGCCGTGGTGTGGACGGGACGGATGCGTCCGAAGCTCGACCAGCCGGCATCGAACGTGAGGCCGGGATTGACAAGCAGCCAGGCAACCCAGTCTCCGACGAAGAGACCAACAACGACCCAGATCATCGCGAGGATGATCCCGGCCTTGGTCGGCCCGTCGTAGTAGGCCGACAATCGCGACGGCGGCGGATCCGGCAGATAGTAGCCCGAGATCACTCCGAACAGCCCGCCCACCGAGGCAACAAAGACGATCGCGCCGTGAGCCCCGAATGGGTCGCCGTTTCCGGCAGCCGCCATTGCGAGGCCGACGGCCGCCAAGCCAATGAGAATAACCATCGCCACGTGGCGTTCGTTGGCCGTTAGCTGTCCGATCATATTAAAATCGCCCCTTTTAGACTCTCGACCGTAGCAAGGGGCGGCTGAAAATTGTTTGCGCTAGCGCAAAGATTGACGATGCTTTCCCCGTCAAACTGCGCCTATCCACGGCAACCAAGTATCCTTGCATGACAGCTATTCGCCATCCGCGTTGTAAGGCTGCCATCTTGGTCCCCTCTTGTGCATCTTGCTTACATTTCGCTCGATTTCGCGAAATTTGTCTTGCTGGCCGGAATCGGCATCAACGCCGGCCGCCAACTGACGCGCACTCGACTCACACCTGCAGGATGATGAAACGATGCCACCTATTCCCCGCGTGAAGGATTACTCCGGGGCCGCGCTGTTCTCCTACGGGTTTCGACCGTTCTTTCTGTTGGGAGCCTGGTATTCAGCTGCGACAATCGCC
>CBFGYX010000456.1:0-2078 GCA_965653075.1 uncultured bacterium | reverse complement strand
AGGTCGGTTCGTGCGGCGAGCTCTTCCGCCAGATCCTTCCGTTTCTGCTCGTACGCCTTATCGAGTCGGGCAACTTCCTCGCCGACATCCGGAAGAATGAACATGTCGGCGTCTTCCTTGGCGACACTCGCGGCATATTCGCGGCCGCTGTCGGTCATCTCGATCGAGTGCTGTTTCTCATCGAGAGCGAAGCTGAGTGCTTCGTCGACAAACGGCATACGCTTGCCGCTGTCCTGCAGGTAAAAGAACTCGGTTTGCCGCACGAGCTGAGCCACGCCCGGCTCCTGCATAACCTTCTGCAGGCGCTTGTTGCGTGGGAAGCCCCGCTGCGCCCGCAGTAGCGCCAGACCCGCCTCCTGCTCGGCATCGTTCGCTCGCTTCTTATCGCCGGCTTCCAGCGCCTCGTCGCGCTCCTTCAGGTGACGCTCGGCGTCGGCGACGAAGCCGGCCACAAGCCGCTGCTGGTTCTGGACGACTCTTTCAACGACCGGCTTGAGCTCTGCAAACCGGTCATCATTCGACTGCGGGACGGGACCCGAAATGATAAGCGGCGTCCGAGCTTCGTCGATCAATACGGAATCGACCTCGTCGACGATCGCGAAGTGGTGCTCACGCTGAACGAGTTGTTCGGGCTCCACAACGAATGAGTTGTCGCGGAGGTAGTCGAAGCCGAACTCGTTGTTCGTGCCGTACGTGATGTCGGCACGGTAGGCCTTACGGCGCCCCTCCGAGTGCGGCTCATACTTGTCGATCACGTCGACGGTGAGGCCATGGAACTCAAAGATGGGCCCCATCCATTCAGCATCTCGCTGAGCGAGATACGGGTTGACGGTAACGAGATGCACGCCGCGGCCGAGAAGGGCGTTCAGATACATCGGCGCCACGGCCACGAGGGTCTTACCCTCGCCGGTCTTCATCTCGGCGATGCGGCCCTGGTGCAGTATAATCCCACCAAGGAGCTGAACGTCGTACGGCACCATGTCCCATTTGACGGTGCCGCCACCCGCCGTCCATTCCTTCCCGATCATGCGGCGGCTGGTCTCTTTGACGACGGCGAAGGCTTCCGGCAGGATTTCGTTCAGGATACGCTCACCCTCATCGAGCCAATCCTGTTCGAGGTCGTCGAGCTCCTCTCCGTACCGACGGCGCTCGTCGGGGTCGAGCTCGGAAGGAGGCTCGGCATGACCGTCTCCTTCCGCCAAGTCGGCTGGGACGACGCCCTTGAGCAGCCGGTGAATCTCCTCCTGACGCTCTTCAATGGGCCGCAGTTCGTCTTTAATGCGTGCCTTGAACTCCGCCGTTTTGCCCTTCAGCTCCTCATCCGTCAGCGCCTTGAATTCCTCCGCGTAACGGTTGATCTCATCGATGATGGGCTGCAGTTTCTTGACTTCTCGCTCGTTGCGGTTACCGAAAAGGCGCCCGATGAAGTCTAACATATGCTGTACTCGTAATGATGTATGTCGAAATCCGCGCCGGGAGCGGAGAGTCGGCAGGTTTTGTGAAATCCGTGTCTCTCACGCGAGGTGCCTTTGTCCGTTCCCGTGCCGTTCAATCTTGAAATAGGCGCCGACGCTGTATTAGTTCGCGTCGCGTCCGTACATTCGTCGATCACGCCTCCTGCCTTCATGTCACGCCTGCGATTTGCGCGCTTCGCTACGACGCATTCCCGGAATCAAGCACTGACCGATGATCGGTCCCGGTATGGTATTTCGTCAGGCGATCTTTCTGCTAACGCTGATGTGCATCCTGGCTGCACATGCGCCTGAGCAGGCAAAGGCCCAACGCACAACGTCTCCGTTCTCCGTCCTCGAGCTCGACGCCTCTGCGCGCGCAGTAGCTCTCGGCGGAAGTATAGGAACGCGCATCACGGCGGATCCTTCCCTCCTCTACTACAATCCCGCGACGCTCAACCCGGCGATGAGCGGCACGCTGGCGCTGACGTACCTGAATCATATCGGCGACCTGAATGCCGGGACCATCGCCTATGCTCGCGATGTGGACCGAATCGGCACCGTAGCTGGTGTCATCCGTTTTCTAACGTGGGGTTCGACGCCGGAGGCCGACGACGAGGGCAATGA
>CBFGYX010000455.1:0-2082 GCA_965653075.1 uncultured bacterium | reverse complement strand
ACCCAGAAACCGGCGAGGTCTACGAATGGGAACCGCCATTCATCCAGATGAGCCGGAGACCAGGAATAGGAGGCGATGCACGGAAATACACACAATCATGGCGCTCCTACGCCATTCATAACGGGCAACACATGCCCACACCACGCTTCTACCACGAAGCATGGAAACAAACCGCGACCGCAGAGCAGCTAGAGCAACTAGAGTATGAGAAACAACAGCACCGACAGGGAAAGCAACCAACCACTCTAGAAATGCTGGCTGCAAATGAAAAGATCGCGGAAGCACGACAGGCAATCCAAGCAGACAAACGCAAATACTGACAACCGCCTGCTGACTTCGCAGCAAAGCTGCTCGTCACAGTCGGTTAATACTCAACAGGAGACTAAATCCACGTGCAACGCATCATCATCGCCATTAAGGACACACTGGCAGACGACATCACCGGAAACCTCATCATCGTCAACCACCCCGCCGTCGGCGTCCGCCTCTTCGGGGATGTCTGCCAGGACAAAAATACAAACGTCGCTCGTCACATCGAGGACCACGAGCTCGTCCAACTCGGGATCCTCCAGAGTGACCTCCACATCACCGACGCATACGAAGTCATCATCACCGGCAAGCAGTGGCTTGCCGCACAACAGGGAGACAACGCGCAATGAAAGGAATCGCACTACCAACGCGCCAACTCGTCTCACAAGCCGACAGCGCGCACATCGAAGCCGCCCAGGTACCACGCAGCAAATTCATCAACACCTGGACGCGCAAAACGTCATGCGACTTCACCGCCCTACTTCCCATCCTGGTAGACGAAATCCTACCCGGCGACCACATGCGATACGACGTCACCGCATACGTCCGCATGACCACGCCGCTCTTCCCCCAGTTCGACAACATCCGCGTCGACACGTTCTTTTTCTTCGTACCGTGCCGACTCGTCTGGGATAACTGGGTGAAATTCATGGGAGAACAGGCGAACCCCGGCGATTCCATCGCCTATACCGTCCCGGTCATCAACGACATGACCCTAGGCGGCGAAAACGTCGGCCAGACCTTCGACCACATGGGAGTGCCCGTAGCCGGACAAATCGCAGCTGGCCAACGCATCAACATCAACGCGCTCCCCTTCCGCGCCTACAACCTCATCTACAACGAATGGTTCAGAGATGAGAACCTCTCGACCAGGCGCAACGTCCCCAAAGGGGACGGACCAGACACACGCGCGGATTACGCCGTCATGGCGGCACGCGCGAAGCGCGCCGACTACTTCACCACCGCGCTACCCTGGCCACAGAAATTCACCGCACCAACCGTCCCAATCGGCGGCCTCGCACCAGTCATCGGCATCGGCAAAAGCAACCAGCTCTTCACCATCGCTGGCCAGGCCGTCTGGGAAACCAACGCGGGCGGAACGATCAACTACCCGTTCTCACAGGCTATCGACCCCGCAGCGCCCGCCGCCGAATTCTTCATCAAGGGCTCAGCCGCCTCCGGCGCGACACCACAAATCTACGCCGACCTCGCCGCTACCAGCGGCGTCGCCATCAACGTCCTCCGTCAAGCCTGGCTCGTCCAGCAGCTGCTGGAACGGGACGCTCGAGGAGGCACGCGCTATGTGGAACTCATCCGGTCACACTTCGGAGTCATCAATCCTGATTTTCGACTCCAGCGACCCGAATACATCGGAGGAGGCCAGAGCCCTCTTAACATCACTCCGATTGCTCAGACCGCGCCCACTACTGGCGTACCTCTCGGAGCACTGGGTGGCGCAGGGACGGCAGCAGGAACACATAACGCTTCGTACGCCGCAACCGAGCACGGATACGTAATCGGCATCATGAACGTCACGGCGGAACTCAGCTACCAGCAGGGCCTCCACAAGATGTGGACCCGCAGCACACGCTACGACTTCTACTGGCCCAGCCTCGCCGGACTCGGAGAACAAGCCGTGCTCACAAAGGAAATCTATGCCACCGGGGTCGCCGCCAACGATGACATCGTTTTCGGCTACCAAGAGCGCTGGCAGGCGTACCGCACGCGCGTCAGCGAAGTCACCGGCAAAATGCGCTCGACCGCAGCCGGGAC
>CBFGYX010000454.1:0-2085 GCA_965653075.1 uncultured bacterium | reverse complement strand
CGCGCGAGCCCGACCGCGTGTGCCACGCCCAGCGCCAGGCACGCGGCCGAACTCCACGCCCAGAAGGCCGGCGTGCGCCCGAGCGGATGCGCGATGAGGAACAGCCCGCCGATGCCGCGCGCGACGTAGACGATCGTGACCGCGCAGAGCACGAAGCGCACTGCCGGCAACCGATCGCCACGCGCGGCCAGGCAGGCGTACAGCGCCCACACCGCGAGCATGGATGCGATGGCGAGCGTGATCAGCGTGGGACGCAGGTGCCCGGCCTCGGCCAGGATTTCGGTACGACGTGGATCGCCGTACTTCGACTGTACCGCGCGCAGCTCGTCGACGATGATCTGCATCAGCAGCCGCTCGTTGGCAAGGATGGCCAGCAGCCGCTCGATCGTCTTCAGCAGCTCGGCCAGTTCGTCGAGAATCTTTTGCCGCTCCAGGCCGGTGAGCCGCTGGAGCTGCATATCGAGGATCGCCTGCGCCTGGATCTGGCTCAGCGCGAACTGCGTCATCAGGCCGTCACGCGCTTCGGCGGGGCTCTTCGCGGCGCGAATCAGCGCGATCACCGCATCGATGTGATCGAGCGCGATCTTGAGCCCTTCGAGGATGTGGCGCCTGGCCTCCGCCTTCCGCAGCTCGAACTCGGTCCGGCGACGCACCACTTCCCGCCGGAACTCGATGAACGTCTCGAGCAGCTCGACGAGCGACAGCACCTTCGGCCGGCCACCGACGATCGCCAGCATGATGATGCCGAAGCTGCTCTGCAGCGCCGTGTGCTTGTAGAGATTGTTGAGGACGACCTCGCCCACCTCCCCGCGCTTCAGATCGATGACGATCCGCATGCCATCGCGGTCCGACTCATCGCGAATGTCGGAGATCCCTTCGATCGTCTTCTCGCGCACCAGATCGGCGATGCGTTCGATCAACCTCGCCTTGTTGACCTGATAGAACCGTCGCTCGGCGGCTTCGTCGATCAGCTGTCGCTGCTCTCGGATGTGGACGAAGAGGCTGGAGCGAAGGACGCGCGCGTGCTGATGATGACGATGCACAGCGCCAAGGGTCTCGAGTTCCCGGTCGTGTTCATCGCCGGCCTGGAGGAGGGGCTCTTTCCGCACTCACGATCGGCCGAGGACGATGCGGAGCTCGAAGAAGAGCGGCGTCTCTGCTACGTCGGCCTGACGCGAGCGGAGCGACGCATCGTCCTGACATCGGCGGCGAGACGTCGCGTGTTCGGCGACTATCAGTCCACACAGCCGTCGCGTTTCATCGACGAGATTCCGGCGGAGCTGATCGAGGAAGTGGCGTCGTCATTCGTGGCGCCGCAGTCCTCCTATTCTCAGTTTCGCGCCAATCCCTACGGGCGTGGGGGCGGTGGCGGGTATCGCGGAAAGGTGAAGGAGGAGCCGACGGTCTACAGCTACGAGGACGAGGATCAGTCGGTGCCAACGGGTTTGAAGCCTGGTCTACGGGTTCGGCATCCGCAGTTCGGCGTCGGCACGATTGTCAGCGTGGAGCCGCTCGACGACGACACCAAGCTCGTCGTCCGCTTCAATTCGGTTGGACAGAAAACGCTGCGTGCAAAATTTGCGAAGCTCGAGGTGGCCTAGGCGGGCCGGGGCTGAAGCCCCGGCCTACGAGCTGAAGTAGCAGGGCCTCGTAGGACGGGGCTTCAGCTCCGGCATGCTCGCAACAACACTACTGATACCCGGTCACGATCCAGGTCCCGGCAGCAGCTCGTTCCAACATTACGGCGATTGTCCGGCTCGACATAGCGCCGCGAGAACGAACGACCGCGTCCACCCGCGCAACCCGCCGGACGCGCCCGGCATTGAGCGGAGTATCCGTTCTCTAGACGATCTCGAATCGAGTCACCACGCCCTCGACACGCGGGTCGAAGGCCACCTGTGCGACATTCGCCAATCGGGTGCGATCGTAGAGGCTCGATTCAGCGAAGAACGTCCTGATCGCCTGTTCGTCGGGGCATCGGGATCAAGGGTGTTTCGAGGCTGCCCGTTACGGTATTGACCGCCTCAAGGAGATCGTTCCGGTATGGAAAAAAGAGGTCAGCCCCGCCGGACAATCCTGGGTTGA
>CBFGYX010000453.1:0-2094 GCA_965653075.1 uncultured bacterium | reverse complement strand
TAGAGCAACTGACTTTTAATCAGTGGGTCGCAGGTTCGAATCCTGCCGGGATCACAAAACGCCCTTCCTGCCTGGAAAGGGCGTTTTTTGTTTAGGGGATGGCGTCCGCCTTAATGAGCACATCGTCGATATCGCGCGTCCGTGCGGCTGTAAATACTACCTATTGCGGCTCGACGACTATAATCCGTCTCCGCAAATGCGTCCTTCGATGTGGCCGGTGAGTTTTCCGAACGGGCTTGCGCCGAATGACGGATCCGTAATAACGACGAGACCTTCGCTGATGAGTTCACCGCGAGCGTCTGCGAACTTTCCCGTTCCTCCTTCGACCGTCATCACATCGCGTACTTGGCACTGCGAGGGGTCGGCCTCCGTGGGCTCGCAGACGGCGATGTCCTCGGTCCAGAACGCGTCGCCGGCGGCATCGACAAAGTAGTGAACCAGCGTCCAGTGTTGCGTGCCTGGGCCCCCGTCGCCAGGATTGGTGATGACGGATGCCAGCGTGCCCTCGATGGGGCCGAGGTTGACCGGCCCCGGCAACGCTCCACTTCCGCTGATACCGACAGGTGGAGGAAGTTCGACTGGGAAGCCAAGTTCGGCGTCCACCGACCCGCGAACCTCGACGCAGTTCGGCGTCTCCATCAAGAAGGGCTGATACGTGGCGACCGAGATGAGCATTACTCCGGTTATGACTGAGAACGGGTTCATGGGCGTCTCCTGATTCTAATAGGTTTGAGAGCGTACAACGGATGTAGCTGGTTGAATACCGTGCTTTACCGCACAAGCACGACACGGCGTGACGATGTATGCTGCCCCGCCTGCAGATGTACGAGATAGATCCCGGCGGATAAGCCGTCGGCATCTATCTCGGCTGCATGCCGGCCCGGCGGAAGCACCTCATCGACGAGCACGGCCACGCGGCGGCCGAGGATATCATAGACTGTCAGCTGAACGGATGCTGCCTCCGGCAGGTTGAAGTTGACCGAGGCATGCCCGCTAAATGGATTGGGGAAGGGGGGATGAAGCGTGAATGAGGCCGGCACGGGCCCACTATCCACAGAAACAGATGGCTGGATGAAGCCCAGATCTCCGGCCGTCATCCGGATCTCACTCGAGCTGCGGCTGATGTCGGAGATGCGAAGGTCGTCGGCAAGGCCGGAGTAGTGCCGCGGATTGTGATCGGAGTAGCCGAGCCAGGCGGCGGGCGACCGTTGCTGGTTGACCTCGAACGTGCCCGGTGCATGTAAGCTCGACAGGTGTTCGCCGTCGCGATAGGCACGCAGGCTGTCGCCGTCCCACGTCAGCGCGTAGTAGTGCCACAGCGTATCGAGCGGGATCTCGGCAAGACCCTGAGACCAGTCGACCGTCCACGGGCAGTTTCCGCCGACGCCTGTCGTTTTAATGGTGTTGCGGATGCCACCAGGTTCGGCAGGAAGCACCCATCCGTTGTCGCATGAGTGGTTGATGAGCGCGTGAATCTCATTCCCGTCCTCGCTCCGGGCGACGTACTCGATCGACCATCCCGTGCTGCCCTGGAGCGCCTCGCGGGCGGCGTCCATGTCGATTCGGTCGTCTTCGCCGTCGAAGCTCCGGGCATTGCAGAAGCGGCCGTCGACGACGGTCGTGCCGTGGTCGATGCCGTCGTTCCCATTGCCCGAGGCATCGAACGAGACACCTGCTTCGGGCTCATCGAACTTGTAGAGCGCGATCGTATGCTCGTCGGCCTGAAGTCCATCCGCACAGGCACTTCCAGCAACGGTTACGACCACCGTCGTGTCCGTGTAGCCGACGCCGAAGGTGAAGCCCGCCGTTCCTTCGACAACATCGACCGTACCGATCACTTCCTCGGCCGTCAGCACGGTAAAGAAGTCGCCGGGGCTCGGAACGAAGTCATCAATCACATCGACCCTCAACGTGCCGCTGAGCCGGGCCTTGCCGGTGACGATGAGCTGGTCGTGCTCGGTGCCGGGCGTGTAGCCAGCGAGCTCGATCTCGAGCACGCCCTCCTCGGCCGGGTAGTCGCTGGTTACGGTGAGCGTGCCGGGCGACGCTCCGGGCCGCCAGGTGGCGCCGTTGTTGACGTGGTGGTATTGCGAC
>CBFGYX010000452.1:0-2098 GCA_965653075.1 uncultured bacterium | reverse complement strand
CAGACATCTGCCCGCCCAATGGAACACCCCTCAACGGCGGGCATAGCCGGAGTAGGTGTTTGCTGAATTTACTTTCCCGGCTTCTCGAAAGACGTGACGTCCTACCTGCCCATCATTATCCTCACGATCGTTCTTTTCACCCTTCTTGCGACGATCCTGCTCTTGCCTGTCTACCGGTTTCTGAAACGGGAAGAGCGTGCGAGTTTGGAATGGACGCCGGAGAAAGTGGCGCTCCGCATGCGCGCTCATGAGCACCGTGTTAACGGAGGCACGGGCGCTGCGCATAATGAAGGCGCCTCAGGTGCTGTCGGCAGCACTGGTGATGATCATCGGTAACAGTTGCTCGAGCGTTTTCGGCCCAATGCCGGTGACGTTGAGCAAATCGTCCGGGCTGCGGAAGTTGCCGTGCGCGTTGCGATACGAGATGATGCGTTGGGCCATGGCCGGACCAATTCGTGGGAGGAGCTGAAGCACCTCGGCGTCCGCCTCGTTGATGTTGACCACGGGTGTGCCGATTAGGATGCCGTCTCCGGCGCCGGCCAGTAGATCGGCGCGAAGCCGCCCTGCCTGCGCATCGAAGAGTGAATCAACGGCGAGGTAAGCAGACGAAAAGTCGGCCGTCGAAGCTCCCTGCCAGGTTCGAACGCCGAGTCCGCCCACAAAGAGTGTGCACAAGACGGCGAGTGCGGCGGCCTCGTGACTCGTGATGCTTATTTTCTGCTGGAGTCGATAGAAGAATCTCATGGGGCCTGAGGTCTCGTCGTAAAGGTCGGCTCGCTCTTCCGGGCGGGATGTAATGCTATGACGAGTGCGGGGCCGAGGTGTAACCTGAGCGAGTAGCTTAATCACGATCCTTTGGCCGTATGATCGCGTCGCATTATGATCGTTAGGAGTGATGCCGTGGTTTTGCGGGCCATCCCGTATGGCGAGACGAGCCAGATCGTGACGCTCTTCACGCGCGAGCGCGGCAAGCTGCCGGTGATCGCGAAGGGCTCGCGCGTTCCTGGGAGTCGCTTCGGTGCGTCGCTCCAGGCGCTGAGTTATTCGCAGGTCGTCTTCTATTACCGCAGCGGGCGCGGTGTGCAGACGCTTAGCGAGGCGTCGATCATCGACCCATTGCTCCGCCTCTACCGCGACGTTCGCAAGCTCGGCATCGGGATGCGGGTGGCGGAGTTGTGTAACGTGCTGTTGCACGAAGGCGAGGCGGACCCGCTCCTCTTCAACATCGTGCTGCAGGTACTGCACTATCTCAACGAACCGCTGGAGCGGCCTGATAACGTGCTGCCGTATTTCCAGCTGCGCATGGCGGCGACGCTGGGTTTTGCGCCCCGCATTGAACGGAACGAAGTCGAAGCGATCGGTAATCAGGGCACGTATATCTCACTCCACGACGGCCGGCCGGCGCCCGCCGGTGACAGGGGCATGCGTGTCAGCCGGAGCGCCGCGCGGGCGTTTGCGGTTTTCGCGCGCGCCGACCTCGAGACGGTTCTACGGATGACGCTGAAGGACGACGTGCGTCGCGAGGTGGAGCACCTGATTGAGGAATATATGCGGCACCACATCGAGGAGACATATCCAACGCGTGCGGAGAAAGTGTGGAGCCGGCTCGAACAACTCGGGCGGCCAAATGACGGTTCAGACGATCCGCAACAATGATTTGATGACTTTTGATGCGCGGCAGTCTTATAATGTGCCGTCGATGTGTGAGCTTATTGTTCCCTGAAGTTGCCCTTCTGCACTGTGGAGTCGGGTTCTGGTGCGGGTTTGTTACGAGTAGAGAGCGGAAGGCACGGGAAGTGTAGTAAATTAAGGAAGCTATTTAAGTCCATTCTTATACTACAACCCCTGTCCGGATGAGCCGAAAGAAACTCACCGCCAAGCAGCATTCCTTTCTTCAGTACCTGGAGCAGTACGTCGACGATAATGGCGTCTGGCCCACCTATCGTGAGATCGTGGACCGCTTCGGCTATCGCTCGCCGAACAGCGTGACGCAGAATTTGCAGGCGCTATATCGTAAGGGATACCTGCGGCGGAATGAGAACGGTTATCACCTGATCCGACGGGAGCAGAAGAAGGCCGGCATCCCGGTTCGCGGAGT
>CBFGYX010000451.1:0-2103 GCA_965653075.1 uncultured bacterium | reverse complement strand
AGTGAATCACCGGATTACCGGCGCGGCGCCCTCCGAAGCGAGATCCTTCCTGCTCTCGATGCGCATTTCGGCGGGGATGTCGCATTGCGGATCGTCCGCTCGGCGGATCTCATGCGCCAGTACGTCGAGACTAGCATGCAGCCTGAGACCGAGCGCCGGTTTGAGGCGAGCCGCGCCCAGGAGGATGCGACGCTCGATATCCGTAAACTCTCGAAGCAGCCTCTCGTGTGGCGGCAGCGCATTCTGCTCCTCGCCGCAGCACGCTGGCTCGACGGCGTGCCGTACACCTCCGCGACGGCCACGGCGCTCGACGCCTTGATCGAGTCTCAGGCCGGTCGCCGGCTTGATCTCGGCCGCGGCACCGTCTGGCGCGAGCGGTCAGTCATCCGCTTCGTCAACGCGTCCGAAGATGATTTCGCCGAAGCAGCCTCCACCGAAGCCGTCATAGAATCCATCCCCGGCGCGGCCGTCATCAGTCGTCGCCGCGTCACCATCGAACTCGTCGATGCTGTTCCGCGAGACCTCCGATCCCAACATCCCCCAAACCCACATGCCGAGTACATCGACGCCGACCGGCTCGAGCTGCCCCTCACCATCCGCCCCTGGCGCGCGGGCGACCGTATGCGACCGCTCGGGATGCCCGGCACAAAGAAAGTCAGCGACATCCTGACCGACGCCCGCGTGCCTTCCAGCCGCCGCCGTCATGCGCTCGTCGTCGAAGACGCCCGTGGTATCGTGTGGCTCGTCGGCCATCGAATTGACCAGCGGGTACGCATCGTCGAACCGGGGACCACACGGCCGGCACTTCTGCGCGTGTTGACGGTCTCTTGATCGCTCCGTCACGGCGTGCACTTTGGCGATGCACCCGAACGCCGTATTTTCGATGCTTCCACGACAACAACCGGATTCGATGAGCGGTTCACGGGCCAAGGCCATTCCAGACGATATCTCGAACAACATCGTCTACTGCCGCGAGGAACGCTTCAAGATCTACCTCGACTCGGCCGCCATCCAGCAGCGCGTCGCCGAGCTCGGGCGTCAGGTCGCCGCCGACTATAACGGCAAGCAGCCCATCCTCATCGGCGTGCTCAACGGTGCGTTCATCTTCATGGCCGACCTCATGCGCCACATCGATATCGATTGCGAGGTCGACTTCCTCAAGCTCTCCTCCTACGGCGCCTCCAAAGTCTCCAGCGGCGAGGTGACCGAGCTCAAGAAAATTGACGCCCGTATTGAAGGCCGCCATGTGATCGTGGTGGAAGACATCGTCGACACGGGCCTGTCGATGGAATACATGCTCGACCGGATGCGGCACCAGAACCCGGCCTCGCTCGCCTGCATCACGCTCCTCCATAAACCCGACGCCACCAAAGTCGACCTCGACCTCGACTACGTCGGCTTTACCATCCCCAACAAGTTCGTCCTCGGCTACGGACTCGACTACGGGCAGCTCGGCCGTAACCTCCCGCACATCTACGCACTCGACGAGGAAGACCAAGGCCGGTAGGGGCGACGCATCAGACGACCACCGTGCGATCGACGGTTTTCCCACGAGCGGCATCGCCCGGCCGTTTGGGCCACAGCACCCGTCCCCTCCCTGGACAGGGAGGGGATCAAGGGGAGGGTCGACCACACCCGCGCCCAACCAACAGCACCCGTCCCCTCCCCGGACGGGGAGGGGATCAAGGGGAGGGGCGACCGCACCGCGTTTCAGCCGATTTACATCGCCCTGTCCCATTGAATCCGCGGCCTACGTCCCGAACCCGGCACCCGTAGGGGCGATGCATCCGTCGGCCGCAGCGCAATCAATCGCAGCGGCACGTCCTCACGATACGATTCGGCGATCGCGACACGAGAGGCATCGCCCGGCCGATCCCGATGCCGCCCCCCGCAAAGAAACAGCACCCGTCCCCTCCTCGGACGGGGAGGGGATCAAGGGGAGGGGCGACCGCCCGTTCGTCCCGCATTGCCGAGAACCGCGCACATTCGGGTTCGCTCGCCGCAACGGTGGACGACAGGCCCACCGGACGGGCAAGGCATCTTCGGTGTCCTGGCGTTGAGGCGCGTACTACGGCCTTGGATTGTTATTCGCGGCGCTGCGGA
>CBFGYX010000450.1:0-2107 GCA_965653075.1 uncultured bacterium | reverse complement strand
AGAAACCGGTTAGATCTGACGACGGCTGCATGGATTGCGTCATCACTTCGCTCCTTGCAATGACAAACCGTATTGTCATCGCGAGCCTGACGGGACGGGCGGAGATGCGCGGTTCGAATTATGCTTCGGGCCCGTCCGTGTCTCTGTAGCTGATTGTTGATTCTGCGGCCTCGCATCGCCGCTGGATCTTTCGACTCTCAGCGGCTTCTCATCCTACATGAACTGGCGCGAGCACATCACCGTCGAACCGGAGGTCTGCCACGGGAAGGCATGCATCAAAGGCACCCGTGTGCTCGTTTCCGTCGTTCTGGACAACCTCGCCGCAGGCCTCACTGCCGAGGAGGTCAGACAGAGCTACCCCTCGGTTTCCGCTGAGGCCGTTCAAGCCGCGCTCGCTTATGCGGCCGACCTTGCCGGGGAGCGCGTCGTCACGGTCCCGGCATGAGGTTCAAGCTCGATGAGAACCTGCCGGCAGAGGCGGCCGACCTTCTCCGCGATGCCGGATACGATGCGGTGACCGTCCTGGAGCAGGAAATGAGTGGCGAGACGGATGCGAGCGTGGCTGCCGTGTGCGAGCAGGAGGGCCGAGTGCTGGTCACCCTCGACACCGATTTCGCCGACCTCCGGACGTACCCGCCTGAGGATTACCCAGGACTCTTCGTCCTTCGACTCCGGCGGCAGGATAAGCCGCATGTGCTCGGCGTGCTTCGCCGGATGTTGCCAATGCTCGGGACGGAGCAGTTAGACGCGCGCTTATGGATTGTTGACGAGGAGCGTGTCCGGATCCGCAGCTAACGACCTGAATTGCTTCGTCGCCGGAGACCTGCCAGGTCTGCCGACTGAACGCGGGTGCCGGCTTCTGATCCATCACCCTGCACGGAACGAAGACCTGGCAGGTCTGATGACGGCTGTATGGATTGCGTCGTCGCGTACGCTCCTCGCAATGACAAAAGAGAGCGTCTGGGACGTCGCCCCAGACAAAGCGGCACCGCTCGCGGACACTGAGACGTCCATCGTCGAGTAAGAGGATGAGCGGGCGGGCAGTAAATAATTCAGTCTCCGAGTTTTCCGGAACGGTTTAGTAATCATAGCGGCAACACTTTAAGGATGCGGGGGTACCCACGGGCATAACCATTCGTCCGAATGATGAACAGCGAGATCATTTTCCTGATTCAGGATTCTGCCGAGGGCGGCTATGAAGCCCGCGCCCTCGACCACTCGATCTATACGGAGGGTGATACACGCGAGGATTTACACCGGATGATCCGTGACGCGGTGGCGTGCCACTTTGATGAAGATGAGCGGCCGAAAGTCATTCGTTTGCACTTCGTGCGTGAGGAAGTGATCGCGGCATGAGGACTCCTCGCGGCTGGAGTGGTGATGAGTTAATCAAGCGCCTGGGTCATCTGGGTTATGTGCCTACGCGCCAGAGTGGAAGCCACGTTCGCCTCACCCGCGCCGACGATGGGGGCGACCACCATCTCACGGTGCCCCTGCACGATCCCGTGCGAATCGGCACACTGACGCCATTCTGCGTGATGTTGCCGCTCGATTGGACCTCACCCGGGAAGAGGTGCTGGATCAAATGAGGTAACCGGCCATCGCCGAGGTGCGCCCGAACTCGCGCCGCGGCTGACGCCCGACCCAGCACCCGTCCCCTCCCTGGACGGGGAGGGGATCAAGGGGAGGGGCGATCGGCCACGAGACGACGGGCTTGTAGAGCGACCTGGTACGACTGGTGATAGAACGCCGGCCGTGCACCCCGACGTAGAGACGGCCTTCAGGCCCGTCTTTATCGTCGAGAGAAACCGGTTATGTCTGACGACGGCCGCATGGATTGCGTCGTCGCTTCGCTCCTCGCAATGACAAACCGTATTGTCATCGCGAGCCCGACGGGACGGCGGGCGCGGCGATCCATGCAGCCTATGCTCCAGCCTCACAGGTTTCGGGAGCCTGTGAGGTATAACTGCGCGGCGTAAAGTGAAGCGAATGTCGCATGGATTGCTTCGTCGCTTCGCTCCTCGCAATGACAAAAGAGATCGTCATCGAACCAAAACTGACGACTGAGAACTGACAACTGACGCCTGACCCAGCACCCGTCCCCTCC
>CBFGYX010000449.1:0-2118 GCA_965653075.1 uncultured bacterium | reverse complement strand
GAGGGAGCGGCTTGCGATGGCGAGAGAAAGTTCGCTTCGGCGGCTTTCGGAGACTTTTATGGCTGAAGAACAGCAAAAAAATGTGGCCGCGGAGGCCGAGGCGGCTGAGGTAACCAATACCGCTGCCGATGAAAACACAGGCGGCGACGGCAACGTGGCAAGTGTACTCGAAGACGTTGTCGAAGAGGCAGTGAAAGGCGAAGAGATTCCCTCGGCTGCTGAAGCGGGTGTGACGGACGAAGATGAGGAGCCGATTACCTCACTTGATACCGCCGCCGACCTCCCCGATGCAAGCCGTGGCTATACCGGTGAGATCAGAGGGCGCGTAGTCACCCTGGCAGAACTCGGCGAGGCCGACGAAGAAGAAGTTCAGCGGCGTGCCAGCTACGATCAGCTGATGAAGCTGGTCGACGAAACGTTCACCACGGTTACCGAGAACGAGATCGTCAAGGGCCGTGTCGTGAGCATCGGCGATAAAGATGCTGTTATCGACATCGGGTTCAAGAGCGACGGTATTGTATCGCTCAGCGAGTGGGAGCAGGAGCTGCAGCCCGGCGACGAAGTCGAGGTGTTTCTCGAGCGTCTGGAAGACTATCACGGGCAGCTCGTCCTCTCAAAAACGAAAGCCGATCAGGTTCGCCGTTGGCTCCGCATTGAAGAGGCATTTGAGAACGAGGAAGTTCTCGAAGGAACGATTATCCGCCGCATCAAAGGTGGTATGATCGTCGAACTCTTTGGCGACATGGAGGCATTCCTCCCGGGTTCGCAGATCGACGTCCGCCCCGTGCGCGACTTCGACGCGTATCTCGAGCGCCGCATGGAGTTCAAGATCGTCAAGCTCAACCCGGCCAACGAGAACATCGTTGTCTCGCACAAGGCGCTCATTGAGAAGGACCTCCAGGCGCAGCGCGAGAAAATTCTCGGCACGATGGAAGTCGGGCAGGTGCTGGAAGGAACGGTCAAGAACATCGTCGACTTCGGTGTCTTCATCGACCTCGGCGGCGTTGATGGCCTGCTCCATATTACCGACCTCTCATGGGGCCGTGTATCACACCCGTCCGAACTCGTCGAACTCGACGAGAAGCTCAACGTCGTCGTTCTTGACTACGACAAGGAGCGCCAGCGTATTTCGCTTGGCCTGAAGCAGTTGCAGCCGCATCCGTGGGATGATCTGGGCGAGCGCTACTCGGAAGGTGACGTTGTCGAGGGCAAAGTGGTCTCGATCACCGACTACGGCGCATTCGTCGAGTTGGAAAAAGGTATCGAGGGGCTCGTCCACATCTCTGAGATGAGCTGGACGGAGCATATCCGCCATCCCAGCCAGACGGTATCGCTCGGGCAGCTGGTCAATGTCAAGATCTTGAATATTGACAACGAGGGTAAGAAGATCTCCCTCGGAATGAAGCAGCTCGAGCCGGACCCATGGACGGGTATTTCGGATCGCTACCCACCGGGAACCGTGATGCGCGGGAAAGTCCGCAACATCACCAACTTCGGTGTCTTCGTCGAGATCGAACCCGGCATCGACGGACTCGTGCACATCTCCGACCTGTCATGGACGAAGAAAGTGCGCCATCCGGCCGAAGTCGTTAAGAAAGGGCAGGATCTGGATGTCGTTATCCTCAACATCGACGAGGAAAGCCGTCGCATCTCGCTCGGCCACAAGCAGGTTCAAACGAACCCGTGGACGCAGCTGGAGCAGGTTTACTCGGTCGGCGCAGACACGAACGCGAAAGTCGTCTCCATTGGAGATGAAGGACTCGTCGTGGAGCTTCCGATGGATGCTGAGGGCGTCGTACCGGTATCAGAGCTGAAGAGCGGTGCCGCTCATTTCGACCAGCAGTATCGCGTTGGCGAAGAGCTCGAGCTTCGCGTGATCAAGTTCGATCCGTCGAACAAGGAGATCGTGCTTAGCGAGACCGCCAAGCAGCGTGCCGCTGAGTCAGAAGCCCGTTCCGCTGAGATCAGCGAGCGCCGCGAGACACGTCAGCGTGAGCGCCGCGCAGTCGACGAGTACACCCGTACGGCTGCCTCGGGCCCGACGACGCTCGGCGAGCTGAGTGGCCTTGCAGCGCTCAAAGCCCAGATCGAACAGGCCGAGCAGGAGACGGCTGACGC
>CBFGYX010000448.1:0-2120 GCA_965653075.1 uncultured bacterium | reverse complement strand
GGTAACGGTGCATGCAGCGCCGACGGCACGAGTTCGAAGAATCATCTCATCGAAAAAGCGAAGCTGCAGGTCACCGATATCCACGCCGGGAGGGACGACGCAGTGGCTGCCGGGACCGACCATGACGTGCGCGTTCAGGTTCTCGCCGGCCTGGAAGATCTGGCTCGTCGGTTCGTCGTTCCAGTTTCCCCAGAGGAAGTAAGCTATTCCGGATCCTGTGAGCGCGTCGAGGTAGGTGTACGGACCAACCTCCTGCCAGAACTGGGTGCCGGTGAAACGAGACATGCTGTCGCGGTACGGCATCGTGTTCCACAATGCGGCCATCGGGTCGTTGTCGGCATGCTCCGCCACGGCCTCGCGAAGCAGCGCGCCATCCGAATCGTCATCGACCGGAACGCTTGCGAGGTCGACGGAGAGCGGCTCGTCCGGACGGGTGTTGAACTGGCCGGTGATGCCGCCCCGCCGGACGAAGTCGTACTTGTCGAAGTCGCTCGCGGCCGACACAACAGCCTTCAACGACGGCGGTGCCGTGGACGCAACCTGCAATGCGGCACCGCCGAGATACGAGCAGCCGGTCATCCCCACATTCCCGTCCGACCACGGCTGATCGGCGATCCACTCGATGAGGTCGTGCCCGTCCATGGCCTCGGTGCGGTCCTGCATGCCGCGCCGACGGCCGAACGATGCGCCCTTTCCGCGCACGTCCGCAATCACAACGTTGTACCCGTGCGCCAGCAGGTGCCTGAGTCCCAGCTCGCCTGCATCAACGGTCTCGGCGATGTTGCCGTCGTTATCGAAATGCCGCGCCCGGTAGGGCGTGAACACAAAGATGGTCGGGAGCGGCTCCTCCACGACGCGTCCGCCGGCGGCGGGCCGATAGACGTTTACGGCAAGCCTGGTTCCATCACGAACCGGCACGTAAAAGGATGATCGCTCGGATTCGCTGTAGCGCTCACCGCCGCCCGACACATCGGTTGCGCATCCCGGTGAGGCGGCCAGGATGATGATGATGGACAGCGCCGGCAGGGGAAATTTGTTTCTCGAGGTCATGAACACTTGTTGATCGATCGGCCGGCTGCCCGCGCATTCACTCCTCAACTGCCAACCCGACCTTACTTAAAGAGCAACTGCACGAAGTGATACAAGCTGTCTTTCCAGTGCTCGGGTGTGTGCCCCTCCCCATCCACATGCCAGACGTGCGGTACATCGTTATCGCGCATGTAAACGTGCATGTTCTGGCTGATCCCGAAGCCGCCGTCGGCGGTGCCGCACGAAAGCATGAAGAGCTTCAGTCGACTGCTCGTCTCGCGTGGATCTGGAACGAGCTCGGCCGGTGGTTTCGTATTCGGCGCCGACGAGAAAGCACCGATCGAGGCGAAGGTATCGAGATTGGTGAGCCCGAAATTCAGCGACTGCCCGCCGCCCATCGAGAGACCCGCGAGCGCGCGAAATTCGCGATCGGTGTTCGTACTGTAGCGAGCGTCGATCGTGGGAATGACGTCGTCGAGCAAATCGCGCTCGAACGTCTTGAAGGCAGGTGCGGCCGCAAAGATATCGCCTTCTGCCCGGTCGTTCTTCTGCGCCCGGCCGTTCGGCATGACGATGATCATCGGCTCAGCCTTGCCTTCTGCGATCAGATTATCGAGCAGGATATCCGGCGAGGCATACCGGTTCCACTCCGTCTCATCGCCGCCTATGCCGTGCAAGAGGTAGAGTACGGGGTATTCGCGGTCGGCGGAATAGCCCGGCGGGGTGTACACCAACATCTTTCTGGTGGTACCCACGGTTTTCGAGTCGTACTCGATCATCTCCATGGTGCCCTGCGCGACGTCGTCGCGGCGGACATCGAATCCTTCCGGCGGATCCGGGAAGGCCGGGACGTCATCGTCGTTCAGCTCGATCGGCTGCCTGAACATGGAGAAATCCGGCCCTTCCTGCGCCGCTACTGCATGAGGCGCCATAAGCGCGAAGGGAACGACCAGGCAAAAAATGAGACGCTTAATGCTCGTCATACTCGTTGATGTATGTGAAGGCGTAGCCCGGTAAGATCCATATGCCGTACGAGGCGGTTCGAAGCTATTCGGTGGCGATGATCAGATCGTCCGGCGTATAGTGGAGGA
>CBFGYX010000447.1:0-2126 GCA_965653075.1 uncultured bacterium | reverse complement strand
ACGGAGTCGCTGAGATTTTCACTACAACGATAATCTGAACCCGGCATGGACCTCGAGCTGACAACGCCTGCGCTGCTGTTCCCCGCCATCTCGCTGCTGTTGCTGGCCTACACCAACAGGTTTCTAACGGTTGCCGGGCTCATCCGCAGCCTGCACGAGCGCTACACCCAGCAGCCTGACGACAAGATCATCGAGCAGCTTCGCAATCTGCGTTACCGCGTCGATCTGATCCGCCGGATGCAGGGTTATGGCGTGATGAGCCTCCTGCTGTGCGTTGTGTGCATGTTCGTTCTGTTCGCCGGCCAGATGTTGATTGGCCAGATCACGTTCGGCATCAGCTTGATCCTGATGATGATCTCGCTGGCGCTGTCGGTGCGGGAAATCCATGTATCCGTCGAAGCGCTCGACGTGCAGATAACCGACATCGAAGCGAAGCTCCGGGAACGCTCGGCCCGGGCGCCGGGCATCGGTGGGCGCCTCGGACTTTAACAGCGACGGCTACTCGGTCACGTGCCGCTGCATCATCGCTTCGACGCGGCGATCGAGATCAGGATCGTCCGGCTGCCGTGCCAGATAAAACTCGTCGTAGTAGGTCTTGACGAATCCTGCAATGGGTGTGGCGATGAGGACGCCGATGACGCCGAACGCGTAGCCCATTGCGAGTGTCATGAAGAGGATGAACACGGCGTTGATGTGCATCGTCTGGGAGAAGATGCGCGGGGCGACGAAGTTGCCGAGAAACTCGGCGAAGGCCGTGTAGAAGAGGAGCGTCCAGAGGGCCGTGAGCGCGTCGACCGACAATGCGACGAGCACCGGCGGGATCGTCATGATATAGAATCCGACACGCGGCACGAAGGCGCCGAGGAACGCGATGGCCGCCCAGACGATGGCGCCGGGCACGCCCATCAACATCAGGAAGATGAACGCGGCCACGGCTTTGATGCCGCCCAGGAAGACGCTCGCGATGATCCATCCGATGACGGTCTGCGAGCCGCGCGCGAATGCTCGCGTGGCGGGCTCGCGCAGGTGCTCGGGCATCGAACGTATATACCACCGCAGCATCGTCCGCATGTTCGTTACCATGTAGAGGACGAGTGCGATGGTGAATATGCCCAGCAGGAGTAACGCAAAGACACGATCGGTATAGCGCCAGAGTCCTTCCACAATCCCGAACGACCAGTCGACGATACGCGAAAGCTGGCGCTGAATCTCCGGGTTGTCGCCCGTTACGGCCGCGATCTGCTGCGAAAGGTTATTCACCAGCTCCGGCACCTGCTCAATCATCGTCGGGATCTCAGCCGCAAGCCGGGGCACAACGAGCCATCCTGCCACGCCGGCAATTGCGAGAACGGCGAGTGCAGAGATAGCAGTAGCCACTCCCCGGGCCATCCCCCGCGCCTCGAGCCACCCGACCGGCGCGCTGAGCGCTACGGCGAGAATGAGCGACAGCACCGATGCCAGCAGCACCGTCTCGATCTGCCGCATAAACCAGAGCAGCACCACCACGCCGGCCGTCAAAAAGACGATCCGGGCGAGCGTTTTGTATAGGGATGGTTCGTGCTTCGCCACGGAATCGGGGACGTGGAGGTTCTACGACGTCATCCGCCGTATTCGAGGACGAGCATCGCGAGCGGCGGCAGGGTGAGGACGAGCGAGTGCGCCATTCCGTGATACGGCACGGGCGTCGACTCGATCTGGCCGTAGTTGCCCATGCCGCTGCCGCCGTACACATCGGCATCGCTGTTCAAACGTTCGTTCCATGTGCCTTCTTCCGGCACGCCGATGCGGTAGTTCTCGCGCGGAACGGGCGTAAAGTTACCGACGAAAATGAGGCGCCTGTCGCCCGACTTCCGCATATAGCAGCCGGTACTGTTGTCGCGGTCGCCGAAATCCATCCACTGAAATCCTTCGGGCGAGTCATCCCACAGCGCGGGATGATCTTTATAGAGATGGAAGAGGTCAGACACCCACGTCATGAGTCCGCGATGCAGCGGTTGCTCGAGCCGTTCCCACTCCAGACTGCCGTCGTGATTCCACTCGGCGTACTGCCCGAACTCGCCGCCCATGAACAACAGCTTCTTGCCCGGCGAACCGACCATATGCGCGTAGAGCAGCCGGAGGTTAGC
>CBFGYX010000446.1:0-2131 GCA_965653075.1 uncultured bacterium | reverse complement strand
GTTAGAAGCGCCCGCGCGGGCGAGATGCCTGGAGCGTCTTTAGCTGCTCGAGCTGCTCGGCGGTCAGAAAAGCCGCTGCCTTGTCCAGCATGTCGGCCTGCATGGACTCACGCCACGCCAGCTGATCTGCCCTCGTGGCGTTCGGGTTTTCGCGCAGCCACTGCTGCCGCGCCGCAAAGTGCTCCGCGCGCAGCGCGTTGAGCTGGGTTTGCTGATCGGACGTCAGGTCGAGCTGGGCATCCGCATACGTGCGGCCGAATAACATCGAACGGCTGCCGTCGGCGCGCCCGCGCATGCCGCGCATTCCGGGGCGACGATAGTTGGGCCGCTCGTTTTGCAATTGCAGAAATTGCTCGCGCTGCTCGGGCGTCAAAACCTGGCTGATCTGGTCGCGCACGGCCTGACGACGTTGCATGCGTTCATTTCGATGGTTGAGGATGATCTCATTGACCTGAGCCTGCTGGCTCTCCGTCAGGTTAAGTTGCTCGCCCATCCACCATCCTGCGCGGTTATTTTGTGGCCCGGCGTTCCATCCGCCGCGCCCTTGAGCCTGAACCGAACTTGCGCCCAGCGTAAGGAAGAGCGCCAACGGAATCACGCCCAGCAGTAACCGAAGAGGTCCGTTCGTACGTTTCATGTCGACACCTCGTATCATCATTCAAAAGGGATGCTCAAGCAGGTCGGCCTCGTCGGAGCGGGCCACTCAATACGACGGCTCGGTGCCTGCTTCATTCAATTAGATCCGGCCGGCGGTCGCTTCATTCCATCAGGTCGCAGACAAGAATGGGTCTAACAGGCCGTTGAAAAATCGATCAGCTCTTCGTTCTGCATCGTCATCTCTCCCTGCGGCGTACAGTAGTACGCCTCAGTCGCTCCTCCTCGCACGCCTTGATCTGCTCGATTTGTTCTTAGGCCTGAGAAGATGATTATTCAACAGTCAGCTAAGTGGGGAATGAACGCATGGGTTGATGGATCTAACGAGCACATGAGTAGCAATTTGCACCCGGCCGGAGCACGAATATGTATCGGAAGCGTACAGACGGGAGCGGCCCCGAGCCGATAAACAAGGATCTCGAGCCGATCCATCTTCATCCACATGTCTGATGGGAGTCGTCTTTCAGATGCCGATCTCATTCGCGACGCCGTCGATGGCGACGCCATGGCCTTTCGGCGCATCGTCGAGCGGTACGAACCGCGCGTCGCGGCGACCGTCATCGGAATGCTCGGGCGATCGCCGGAAGTTGAGGATGTGGGCCAGGAGACGTTTATCCGGCTTCACCGCGCGCTGCCGTCGTTCCGCGGAGACGCCGCGCTCGGCACATACATCACAAGGATCGCCATCAACCAGTCGCTCAAGGCAATCCGGAAGCGACAGTCGTGGCGCGCACGGTTCTTCTCGAGAGACGACGACGAGTACGATGCCGTTGAGCCCATCGTGGAAGATGATCCGATCGCCGACAGCGAGCGATCGCGGATCGTGCATGAAGCGCTCCAACACCTCAACCCGGACCACCGCGCCGTGGTCGTTTTACGGATGCTCGAGGAATACTCAACCCGCGAGACAGCCGAGTTACTCGGCATCGCGGAAGGAACGGTCATGTCTCGGCTCTCGCGCGCCATGGCCCGGCTCGAGAAAATACTCGGCCCGATTATCAGAGAACCCGATATCATCAACGAGCCCGGTCGATTAAATCACGATGATGATGAATGACGATAAGATGAAACTGATCGAGTTGCTCGACGCGGGATCGGGCGATGACGGCGAAGCCGAGGCATTGCGCCGGCGGCTAGCAGCGGATCCTGCATTGCAGGCGGAGTATCGCCGGATGCAGGCCCTTCGCACGGAGCTGAGGTCCGCACGCGCCGATTCGTTTGCGCCGTTTTTTGCCGAGCGTGTGATGCGGCACCTGAATGAGAAAGCCGCGCCCATAGGCGAATCGATTGCCGCTTCGCTTCAGTGGGTTTTCCCTAGAGCGGCAACCGTGGGTCTTGCGGCGGCCGTCGTGCTCGCGGGGCTCAACATCTTCCACTACGGTGACCTTGAGGTCACGTCGTCGGTCGTCGATGCGCTCTTCGGGCTTCCCGCAAGCTCGTTGATGGACGCCCTTGCCTACACCGGAAGTTGAATCAT
>CBFGYX010000445.1:0-2131 GCA_965653075.1 uncultured bacterium | reverse complement strand
ACATCGTACGGTCGGTCGGTCTCGGCACCAGCGAAGTCTCGCTCCTCGAACTCACCTCCGGCTACGCCAGCATCGGCTCGATGGGCCGCTACCACGAGCCCACGTTCGTCTCGCACATCGAAGACGTCAACGGCCGTGTGGTGGCGCGCTTCGAACGCACGAGTCGGCAAGCCATGTCTCCGTCCATCGCCTACGAGTTGATCGACATGATGCGCAGCGTGCTCGATTACGGTACCGGCATCCGCATGCGAACGGCCTACGGCGCATCGGGCGAGTTCGCAGGCAAAACCGGGACGTCGCAAGACGGCGCCGATGGTTGGTTCATGTTCAAGCATCCCAACCTCGACGTCGGCGCGTGGATGGGTTTTCCAACCTCGGCCATCACGTTCCGCGGCAATTATTGGGGACAGGGCTCCCGGACCGCGCTGCCCATCGTCGGCTCTTTCTTCCAGAATGCGCGGCGTTCGACGTCTAATCCGTTCGATAGCGGAAGCTGGCAGCCGCCGGCCGGCTACATCCAGCCGTCGAGGCAAGACACGTTGATGTTTGCAGGCGACAGCCGCTTTAACGAGTTGCTTGATTCGCTGCGGCGCGAGTCAGATGATCTCTTCACCTCAACCGATCCCGATGATTCGTTCGAAGACGAAGTGCCCATCGAGGAGCTCTCTACGGCCGACAGTCTCAACCGACTGCAACGCATGGACTCACCATTCGGCGGCGACAGCTCGCCTCAAGGACCGGCCGAAAGCGGTGAGCCAAACACCGGCGCGGAGCCGGACGACGAGGAGGATGAAGACGAAGACGATGACGACACCGAAAACGCGGCGGCAAATCAGCGGCGTGGGTGGTAGGCGATAAACGATGGTCGGCGGACCGCCGCCGTAGAGACGGAACATGTTGCGTCTCTACGAACATGCGCTGCTGCGTGACGTAGCACCGCCACGACGAATTCCAGCTGCCCATGCGCCCTGTCCTCTGCAATTACTACGTCACCTACCGCTGCAACGCGAAATGTGGCTTCTGCGACATCTGGGAGCAGCCCTCTCCGATGATCGACCTGGCCGAGGCCGAGCAAAACCTCGACGACCTGCGCCGCCTCGGCGTACGCATCATCGACTTCACGGGCGGCGAGCCGCTGCTTCATACCGGCATCGGCGACCTCCTCTCGATGGCCAAGGAGCGCGGCTTCCTCACCACCATCACGTCGAATGGCTTGCTCTACCCTAAGCGCGCCCGGGAACTCGCCGGCAAGGTGGACATGCTCCACTTTTCGATCGACTCATCGCGGCCGGATGAGCACAACGCCTCGCGCGGGGTCAAATGCTTCGACAAGCTGATGGAGTCGATCGAGGTGGCGCTGTCGCTCGGCGAGCAACCCGATATGCTCTTTACCGTCACCAACGAGTCGATCCATCGCTTGGAAGAGATCTACGAGACGATCTCCCTCCCAAACAAACTCACCCTCATCATCAATCCGCTCTTCCAGTACAACGAACTCGGAAACGAGCTTCAGGAAGAGGTGATGCAGGAAGTAGCCGCTTTCTCGCGCAGGCCGTACACGTACCTGAACCCGGCGTTTCTCACGCTGCGGCGGCGTGGAGGCAACGATCCGGCCGAGCCCGTCTGCCGAGCCGTCTCCACGTGCGTGGTCATCTCGCCGTTCAACGAACTCGTGCTGCCGTGCTACCACTACGGACTCGATCGATTGCCGATCGACGGAAATTTGTACGAGCTGTGGCAGTCAGACACTGTGGCCGAGCATAAGCGGATGGAAGGCCGGCACGAGGTCTGCCGCGGCTGCACGATCAATTGCTATTTCGAGCCGAGTTTCGGCGTCTCGCCCGGCTCGCGCTATTTCTGGGAGAGCCTGCCGTCGAAGATGAAGTACGGCTGGACGAAGTTCGTGGTCCAACGCATGCGCTCGAAACTCGTCGGCTCGCGCAAAGCGCTCCTGCCCGATTTCGACGCCCTCGAAAGCGAGACCCCGGCATCCTCGGGTGATGGGATGATCGACCTGCCTGTCATTCGCTGACGGGCAGGATCTCGAGCGGTCTCAAACGAGCCATTGCTCGCTCGGCGAGCTGGATATCCGTGGCCGGTTTTCTGCTTGAGGCAACATGTCATTTAGTTG
>CBFGYX010000444.1:0-2133 GCA_965653075.1 uncultured bacterium | reverse complement strand
CTCGCCCATCTCCCTCACAATTCCCGCCGCCACGTTATGATCGATGCGTGTGATGGACGTCACCGGCACGTCAGCCGCGGCGGCGTACACAACGACATGGCTCAGGAGTTTTTCAGCGGCGGCCACCTGAGGCGCCACGTCGGTCACAGAGTCGCGCGTGACGGTCAGGGGATAGATCGGCTCATGCGATGATCGGTCGCGAATCATCATCGCGATCTGCATGAGTTCATCGGCCGTCTCCGGGTTGGCCAGCGGAACGAGAATCCGCTGAGGCGCCTCCGAAGGCTCATAGGGCTGCCTGTCTGCTTCGAGCGCCACGCGGCGCCCGAATCGGTCGACGAGCCACGGACCCAGCAGGCACGAAAGCAGAATCATCACCACGACGGCGTTCACAAACAGCCCGTCGAGCAGTCCGATTTCGAACCCCAGCAAGGTCACCGCAAGCGTCGCCGCGGCCTGAGGGATGGAAAGCCCGCTCGACACCCATGCTTCGTCCTTTGAGAGCCCGAATATCTTTTTGGAAATGAAGGAGGCAGACGTCTTACCGACGACAACAATCAGGGTCAACTGTAATGTTAGCGCCCACAACTCGATACTGCTGAAGACGATGCGCAGATCTACCAGCAGCCCGACCGACAGCAGGAAGAAGGGGACGAAGAGGGCATCGCCGATAAAGGATATCCGTGTCATCAATGGGCTGTGCCCCGGCACCAGCCGGTTTACCACGAGGCCCACCAGGAAAGCTCCGATGATGTGTGCCAGGCCGACGTATTCAGCGAGGAAGGCACCTGAGAAAAGCAGCACCATCAAGAACACGAACTCGACGTCGGGCTGCTTGCGCACCGTTCTGAAAAACCAATCGCCGAGGCGGGGCACAATCAGCAGCACGGCGGCAACGTAAACGGCCGACAGCCCGAGAAACGAAATCCAGAACGACACGCTGATCGAACCCTCGGTGACCGCTACAACAACGGCGAGCAGCGTCAGCGATACCACGTCGGTCACCATCGTCCCGCCCATGGTCATCGTCACGGCAGCATTTCGCAGGATGCCGAGCCTCTGCACCACGGGATATGCGAGCAGCGTGTGCGAGCCCACGATTGCGGCGGCTAAGAGACCCTGTGCCGTCGAGTATCCGAGAAGGACCCCGAAGACACCAGCCGCGAGCACTGCGGGAATGGTAAAAGAAAGCAATCCAAAGACGATGCTGCGATTGCGGTGCCTTGTGAACTGATTCAGGTCGAGCGTGATGCCCGCCGTGAACATCAGGTAGATGAGGCCGACCGTCCCGAGCAGGATGAACGTCTCGCTCCGCTCCAGCAAGCCGAGCGCACTCGGCCCGATGAGCGCGCCGGTGACGATGATCCCAACGATGCCCGGGACGCGAATCCGCTGAAACGCCATCGGCGCCAGCAAAATGATGATCATCGCAATGGCGAAGACCAGGACCGGATTCTCGATCGGGAGTTCGATCGTATACATGAGGGAATGAGAGAGAGCGGCTGGGTTGACGGAAGAAGCCCGCGCAGATCGTGGATGATACGATCAGGACGGGGCTCCGGCTCAGATGACGACTTCCGGCTTAAAAGGGACTGTCAGTCGCCGGCGGTTGATCAACTGCCGTAGTATAGGGATCGGACTCAGCAGCAGCCATGTACTCCGCGCCCGGTGCGTAATACGTCGACAGGTTCTCGAAGCGCGCGTACTGGGAGACAAACGCAAGCTGAGCGTCTCCGATGGGGCCGTTGCGCTGTTTACCGATGATGATCTCACCGATTCCCTGTGTCGACACGCCGTTGGCATCCTGCATAATCCCGTATCGCTCGGCGCGGTAGATGAATGCGACGACGTCCGCATCCTGCTCGATCGACCCGGATTCTCGCAGGTCGGATAGCTGAGGCCGCTTGTCGCCGCCGCGCGTCTCGACGGCACGACTGAGCTGAGAAAGTGCGATAACCGGTACATCGAGCTCTTTCGCAAGGCCCTTCAACGAGCGGCTGATTTGCGCGATTTCCTGTTCGCGGTTCGCGTTGTTGTTGCCCCCGGTGCCGTGCATGAGCTGGAGGTAGTCAACGATGACCAGGCCGATATCGTGCTCGGCTTTCAGCCGACGGCACTTGGCCCGAAGCTCGA
>CBFGYX010000443.1:0-2134 GCA_965653075.1 uncultured bacterium | reverse complement strand
GGCGTTGACGTATTCGGACAGGACGTTGGTATAGTTGAGCCGGGCTTCCGTAAGAACCAGTTCAGCATCCTTCACATCGACAACGCTGTGAACACCGTTCTCATAGCTAACCCGCGCAATTCTCAGGCCACGTTCCGCCTGCGCCACGTTGCGCTGCTGTGCTTCGATCGATTGCTCGACCTGCTGCAGGCGGCTGGACGTGGTTTGGAACTCCGCGCGGAGCGACTCAAGCAGGAAGTCGTGCTGAATCTCGAGCTGATTGCGGTCGACCTCGGCCTGCTCGACCCGGTAGCGTCGTGACCGGTCGAAGATGGGGATGGCGATCTGGAGGCCAACCGATGCCGACGTGACCCAGTTGTAGTCCGTGATGTCGAGATCATTGCTCTGCGACTGGATCGTATAGTTGCCGAATGCCGAGAGGCTCGGCAGGTAGGCCGCGCGCTCAATGGCGATCTGGTGTTCGACGAGTTCTCGCTGCGCCTCGAGTTGCACAACACTGGGGTTGTCGCTGAAGTCCGCCTCGAACACGATGTTCGGGATGGAGGCGAAGAGATCGGCCAGAGAGCCGTCGAGCGAGATGTCGGTCTCGACGGGGATGCCCGTCAGCAGCTTCACGTAATTCAGTGCCCCCTCATGGTCGTTACGTGCGCGGATGAGCTCCGGCTGCATATTCTCGACCTGCACCTCGATTCGGATGAGATCATACTCGGGAGAGACTCCTTCTTCATACATCGACCGAATCAGCTCGAGGTTATCGACCCGCGTCTGGTAGCTGGATTCCAGGACGTCACGCGCCTCACGGGTCAGCAGCCCGCTCAGGAACGCGCGCTGTACTTCGATCTCAACCTCGCGCTCCGTCACTTCAAGAATGACCTCGTTCAGATTGCGAGCGGCACGCGCCAGATCGATGCTTCGGTTGAGCTGCGCATTATACACAGGCACAGCCGCCTGAGCGTTCAGGTTCACGTTATGCCTCATACCGGTGCGCAGAACCGTACCGAACGGACTTCCTTCGGGAAGGAAAATGACGGGCGTCTGGACGTTGTTCACGTAGCGACCATCAGCCGAAAGCGTTGGCAGTCGCCCGGCCTGGCCCTCGCTGACGGCGAGTGAAGAGCGCCGAACGTCCTCGTATGCCTGACGAATACGCTGACTGTTGTCCCGCGCCATCTCGATCGCTTCCTGCAGCGTCACCGATGTCTGCGCCCGCGCCGGCAAAACGAAGGCCGGCAGCAGTATGAACAGCAGGGCCGATCGCGCGGCCCAGTGGATGATCCTTTTCATAGAATGGTCTGGTACTTATTTATCAGCGAGCGAATCGACCAGCTCGCGGCCTTCGTGCGTAGCGATACCACGCATGAAATTGATCAAGATGATGCGCACGATCTGAGCGGGCACATAGTCATCGAACACGTTATTGTCGACGCGAGAGAGCGCCTCGAACTGGATGAAGAGCAGCTGGGTCATGATGGTGGCATCGGTCGAGGGAAGGAAGAGTCCCTCGGCGATTCCTTTCTCGATCAGCCGCTCCGTACGCTCATTCCGTTCTCGGACGAAGGTCCCATACACCTGCTCGAGAACACGCGGATGAAAACGCTCGACCTCTCGGAGCAGGTTGGGATTGACCTCGCGCGTCGATTCGGCAACGTGGTTCATCACGCCGAAAAGACCTTCGATGACGTTGTCAGCCGACTCGAGAATCTCCTCCCGTGCCTGCTGCTGCTGCTGCATCTCTGCTTTAAGGCAGACGCTCAGCAGTTCGTCCTTGTCTGCGTAATGCTCGTAGATCGTGCGTTTAGACATGCGCAGCTCAGACGCGATGTCGTCCATCTTTACGCTGCGCACGCCGTACCGCAGGAAGAGATGCAAAGCCTCATCGGCGATCCGTTTCCGCACGCTGTCTACTTCAGTACTCGATACCGCCATGTGCATGTCTTCCAAATGGTACGCTGAAAACTCGAACCGTTTTTCAAGTTTCGGCCGGTGTACCTGACGAGCGTGCGGCATGTTGCATGAAGAAGCAGTGAGCGGGAGCTTTGGGCCTTGGGCTTTGGGCTTTGGGCTTTGGGCTTTGAGCTTTGAGCTTTGAGCTTTGGGCTTTGGGCTTTGAGCTTTGGGCTTTGGGCTTTGGGCT
>CBFGYX010000442.1:0-2142 GCA_965653075.1 uncultured bacterium | reverse complement strand
ATTAGCGGCACCTGTCGGCCGGCGTTGTACTGACGGGCGGCGGAGCGCTCATCCCGGGCACGGCCGACCTCGCGGCGGAAGTGCTCGGCGTGGATACGCGCATGGGTAAGCCGCTCGGCCTTGCAGGCGGCCTCGTACGCGAGGTCAATGATCCCAAATTTGCGACGGCGGTCGGGCTCGTCCTGTATGGACTCCGCCCCGAAGCCGTCGGCGGAACCAGCTTCAGCGGCGATATGGGACGCCGCGCCGAGGCGGGCGACGAGGACCCCGGCGAGTCGCTCGTGGGGAAAATCGCCAACCGCATGAAAAGCTGGTTCGACGAACTCTAATTAATCACAACATCAATCACTCATGCTCTGAAGCGGCGTTCCCGGGGCCGCTCAACCTCGGGATGCTGGAGCCGACTTCGAGTCAAGACTCACACTCAACACTGGAGGGACCAATGGAGACTTCGTTCAGCTCGAGGTTTACCTTCGACGAAGACCTCAATGAAGAGGCCAAGATCGGCGTCGTCGGCGTCGGCGGTGGCGGTGGAAACGCCATCAACAACATGGTTAACCGTGGCATTCAAGGCGTGGATTTCATCGCCATCAATACCGACGGTCAGGCGCTGTCGGCCAACATGGCGTCGCACAAGATTCAGGCCGGCCGCAATCTCACGAAAGGCCTCGGCGCCGGCGCCCGGCCGGGTGTAGGTGCCGAAGCGGTCGAAGAGAATCGCAATGAGATCGAACAGGCGATTCAGGATTTCGACATGCTGTTCATTACGGCAGGGATGGGCGGCGGCACCGGGACCGGCGGCGCACCCGTTGTGGCCGCGATCGCACGCAAGCTCGGCATTCTTACGGTTGCCGTCGTGACACGTCCGTTCGAAGCCGAAGGCCGCCGTCGATCAAAGGCAGCTGCCGAAGGCATCGAGCTGCTGCGCGATAACGTCGACACGCTCATCGTCATCCCCAACGAGCGCCTGCTCGACATTGCCGATGACGACACGAGTCTCATCGATGCCTTCCGCATGGCGGATGATGTGCTTTATAACGCCACGCGCGGCATCAGTGATTTGATCACCGTACACGGCCTGATCAACCTTGACTTTGCCGATGTCAAGACGACGATGCAGAACGGCGGTACGGCGCTCATGGGCTCTGCGACGGTTTCGGGCGAGAACCGCTCCGAGCGCGCGGCAATCGAGGCCATCTCGAGTCCGCTGCTCGACGGATTGTCAATCGCCGGTGCGCGCAACGTGCTGGTCAACATCACGGCGGGGCAGTCGCTCGGCATTCGTGAAGCAACGGCAGCCACGGCGATCATCCAGCAGGAAGCCGGAGACGATGTCGAAGTCATCTTCGGTACCGTCATCGACGAAACGATGGACGATGCGCTGCGCGTGACGGTAATCGCGACGGGCTTCGACAAACTCAAGACCGAGGAACGCGGCCACGTTCGCCGAACCGTACCACTCGAGGCCGACGGTCCGCTCTTCCAGTATAAAGGGGAGGACAACCTTAAGACACTGGACACGCCGGCCTTCGAACGACGAAGCATGGTCAATCAGGAGCGACTCGCGCGCCTGCACGCCAGCGAGGATGAGCAGGCCGATCCGAAAAACAGCAAGATCAAGCGCTTGAATGTCGATGATCTCCGCGAGCGGCCGGAGCGCATCCGTAAGGAAAACACGGATACGCCGGCCTTCCTTCGGAAGATGATGGACTGAGTGCTCGATGGACTCGTGGAGAGGAGTAGGTTCGATTATCCGGGGTTTGAGCACCCCTGACATAAAGAATACTGGGCCCTCCAGCCCGACCACAGGCCCCTGAGCAAGGCCGTTCGGCCCTATGGCTGAAACTGTGGTTCACGCTGCCGGCGGACGTACGGTCCGCCGGTGCGGCCATCGCAGCCCCGCCCCGACCTGTTCGACGGCGGGGCGTGGTGTGTTTACTGGCTTCGGCCGATCGGTAGCGCCTGAGGAATGACCGGCGAGGTTGCCGCACGGCGTAGCTGCGAAGAGTCGGGACGATGGACGGCGGACGGCCGACGATCCGCAGCGCCGGGGAATGATCGCGGAAGTGACCTTCCCGGCGTAGGTTAAAAATGGCCTCGACGATGGGCCAACGTCAATCTTCAATCGTCAATCGTCAATCG
>CBFGYX010000441.1:0-2149 GCA_965653075.1 uncultured bacterium | reverse complement strand
GTACCCGAGTTCTCGCCCGTCCAGCCGGAACAGGGCGAGGTCGTGCTCGAGCCCGCCACCGAAGCCGTGGGCCCTGGGCCGGGCATATCCGACCCGACGCCCGTCGTCTTCCGCGACGTCGAGGTCATTGCACAGGGACGTAACTCCACGGGCGTCCGCGGCATTGAGCCCGGCGAGTGGGTCGTCGTCGTGGGCCACGACCTCATCGACACCCAGGGCGATGGTGACACCCTCGTGCGCGTGCGGGCCATGGAATGGGATCGCATTGTTTCGCTCCAGGGGCTCCAGCAGGAAGACCTGTTGCGTCAGTTCATGGACAAGCAGCAGCGCATCGCCCGGCTCGGTCTCGATGCAACCGCCAACACCGGCTCTTGACCGTAGCGAGCCTGCACGTCCGGCCGTAACCTCTTGATCTCGTAAGCACATGGCCTCACCGGCTGACCTTTCGATCCGCCGCCCCGTCGCAACGACGATGGTCTACCTGATCATCATCACGATCGGTATCGTCGGACTACGGTTTCTGCCGATCGACCTTTTGCCGTCGATTGAATTCCCGCGCCTGACGGTGTTTACGAGCTACTCGAACGTCGGGCCGGAGGAGATGGAGCTGCTCATCACGCAGCCGGTCGAGAACGCAGTCGCCGGCGTGCCGAACCTGGAGCGCGTCAGCTCGAACTCCCGCGAGGGCGGCAGCTTTGTAACGCTTGAGTTCTCGCAGGGTACCGACCTCGCAGAAGCCGCGAATGACGTCCGCGATGCCGTTGAACGCGTACGCGCGGCATTTCCCGACGAAGTCGACCCACCGCGCATCTGGAAGTTCGATCCGGACGACGTGGCCATCGTGACCGTCGCGGCGACATCTACCCGCGATCTTGAGTCGCTCACGCGTGTCCTCGAGCGAGAGGTCATCCGACGGTTCGAGCAGATCGAAGGCGTCGGCACGATCGAAATTTCCGGCGGCATCTACCAGGAGATCCGCGTCGACCTCGTTCGCGATCGACTCCGCGCGGCCGGGTTGACGCCTCTGGATGTCCAGATGGCCATCTCCCGCGAGACACAAATGCTGCCCGGCGGCAACGTCAAGGCCGGCGTGCGCGATCGCTATGTGCGCACGATGGGCGAGTATGAGTCGGTCGAACAGGTCCAGGAGACGGTAATCACGTACGTCGACGGCGCGCCGATCCGCGTGCGGGACGTAGCGGATGTGCGCCGCGACTATCAGGATGTGAACCGCCTCACTGAGCTCGATGGCGTTCCCGTCGTCCAGTTCGACGTGCGAAAGCAGAGCGGCTCGAACACCGTGGCGGTGGCCGAAGCCGTCAAAGCCGAGATCGAACGCATCAACCGCGACCGTAGCGACCTCCGACTTGAAGTCGTCTCCGACCAGAGCATTTTTATCCAGGATTCGATCGACAGCGTCACGCAGTCGGCCATGTGGGGAGCGCTGCTCGCCATCATCGTTCTCTACTTTTTCCTGCGGAATATCTCGTCGACGATCATCATCACGCTGGCGATACCGATTTCGATCATCGCCTCGTTTGCGCTGCTGTATTTCGCCGGACTCTCGTTGAACCAGATGTCGTTCGGCGGCCTCGCGCTCGGCATCGGACTGATTGTCGACAATGCCATCGTGGTGCTCGAGAACATCGTGCGCCACCGCGAGGAGAATAATCGGGAGCTGGCCGCCGCCGCCTCCGTCGGTACGCGCGAGGTCACGGGTGCCGTCATCGCGGCTACGATCACCACCTGCGTGATCTTCATCCCGATCCTCTTCATGCAGTCCGTTACGGCGCTGCTTTTCCTCGAACTCGCGCTCGTCGTTGTGTTCTCGCTGGTGTGCTCGCTCTTCGTTGCGCTCACGCTCGTGCCGATGCTCGCCAGCCGTTTTCTCTCGGCTCGGAAGCAGTCGGACGGCGCCCCGCGGCGCGGCCGGAAGTTCCACGACAAGTTTGCCCGCTTCGAGACGTGGTACAGCGGCAAGCTCGAAGCCGGCCTCGCGCGTCGCTACTGGGTCTTTGGCGTTTCCGGCGTGCTCGTGGTCGGGGCGCTGCTTCTGGCGGGCACCATTCCCGTGGAGCTCGCACCCGAGACCGATGCCAACGAGATCAGCATCAACCTGCGGATGGACGACGGCACCAACGTGGCGGTC
>CBFGYX010000440.1:0-2152 GCA_965653075.1 uncultured bacterium | reverse complement strand
GAAGTCGCCGCTCGATATATCGAGCTGTATGAAACGGTAACGGGCCGAACGTTCAAGCCCGATACGTCGACTGACCCGAACGAGCGGATCCGTCGCAGCTTGGCCGCGCACGTGGAATAATTGCCGTCTGCGCCGCGTACCTGCCTGCGGCTTATTGCAGGCGAATTGCGCGGACAGGGTCGATGCGGGCAGCGATTCTTGCGGGGATGTAGGCGCTCAGTAAACAGAGACCGAGTGCAACGGCGCCAACCAGAAGAAAGTCGCCGCCGTGGAGTGAGATCGGTGCGCGGTCGAGGTAATAGGCTTCAGCCGGCAGCGGAATCAGCTCGTACCGAGACTGGAGGAACGCGGCGATAATCGCGATCGCGGCTCCAATTGACGTTCCGATTGTTCCGATCAGAAGTCCGAGGAGTAGGAAGAGACGTCGTAACGTTCGTCCTGAAGCGCCCAGGCTTCCCAACACGCCGATCTCACGCGTCTTCTCAAGGATCAACATCAACAGCGTCGAAATGATATTGAACGCCGCCACGATGATGATCACGCCGATGATCGGCGGAATGATATTCTCCTGGAGGTCGATCCACGCGAATAGACCGCGGTGAACCTCGTACACCGTCCGTGCAATCAGCGGGAAGCCCATCTCCACATCGATCCGCCGCGCGATCTCATCCGCAGCGTCGAGACTTTCCAGCGTGACGTCGATCCGAGTCGCCTGATTCGGCGACAGTCCGGCGAGCTCCCGGACGACGTTTATATCCGCCAGCACAAAGAGCTCGTCGAAATTCTGAAGGAACGTTTCGTAGATCCCGCCTACCTCAAACTGAACGATCTGCACGCCGGTTTGAGCTCCACGCGCTGCGTCGGTACCGACCGACATCGCAGTCACGACCTCGCCGACATCCACGCCCAGCAGCCTTGCCAGATCGGCGCCGATGATAATGCGCCGAAGGCCGGATGCCGAACGCCCCACATCGGTACTACCTCGGATCAGGCTCTCCTCCAGAAACGGCGGCTGAGCGTCAATCCCCCACAACATTACCCCATCGATCTCGGCAGCTGAGCGTCGGAGCAACGTGAACTCCTGCACAACCGGCGATACACGAAGGACTTCAGGCCAGACCTCCACCCTTTCCCTTAACTCATCAACATTGCCGATCGCTGCGTCCTGCAGGCTCTCAATCTGAACGTGCGCTCCGACGCCTGTAATCTTTGACTGAATCTCCTCGCTGAACCCGCGCACGATCGACAGCGCCAGAAGCAGGGCGGCCACGCCTACGGCTACGCCGCCAATCGCCACGTACGTAATGAAGCGCACGAACCGCCGCCCCTCCTCCCTGCCCTGGGCGCTCCGGAGGTAACGGCCTGCAATGAAACGTTCGAAGCGGAACGACAATACAATCAGGAGTTAAGGTGGCGCCGGTCACCGAGGCGAGGCCTCGTCGCAGGGTTCGTCACAGGGGCCCCGTCGATACGACCAGTCAAACTGGTCCGTCAAGATCCGGCACAGCGTGGGCCTCGTCAAATGAGACGGGGCAAATAAACTATCTTGAGACCACGGGGAGCGGATGGAGCCGACAACGCGTGGTTCTTGGTCCGCTCAAGGTTACAAGCCATCTGCTTGACGGAATTACAAACCAGCGATCAATGAATAACTCGTTTCCTCAGGTTCCACATCCGGTCAATGAGCCGGTACGAGATTACGCACCCGGCAGCCCCGAGCGGGCGTCGTTACAGCAGCGAATCGCCGAGCTTAAAGCAGAGGTCATCGAAATACCTGCATTCATAGGCGGCCAGGAAGTTCGGACCGGCAACACGGAAGAGGTACGGCCTCCGCACGAAATCGCCCATAAGCTCGGCGACGTTCATCTCTGCGGACGAGGCGAGGTTGAGCGCGCCATTGAAGCGGCCCGCTCGGCCGCGAAAGAATGGGCCGCCACGCCGTGGACGGAACGCGCAGCGATTTTCTTGCGAGCCGCTGAACTCATCGCCGGACCTTACCGCGACACGCTGAACGCCAGCACGATGCTCGGGCAGAGCAAGAACGTGTATCAGGCGGAAATTGACTCGGCTTGTGAGCTGATCGACTTCCTGAGGTTCAACGTGAAGTACATGACGGATCTCTATGCCGACCAGCCGATCTCGTCACCGGGAA
>CBFGYX010000439.1:0-2159 GCA_965653075.1 uncultured bacterium | reverse complement strand
CCCGCAATCAGCAGGCCGAGCATCGCCGGCACCGTCATCGGTCAGTCATGGATGAATGGAAGGGATGGATGGGGCGGATGGCAGGAATAAAAAACGCAGACAGTAAAACAATGGGCAATCATTCCTGCTTAATCGCGTGCCCGCCAAACGCCTGGCGCATCGCTGCGAGCAGCTTGTCCGCATAAGAGTCGGTGTTGCGCGAGTTCAACCGCTGGATCAGCGCAAGCGTGATCACCGGCGCCGGCACATCCAGATCAATCGCCTCCTGGACGGTCCACCGGCCCTCGCCCGAGTCCTGCACGTAAGGCGCGATGCCCGCCAGATCCGCATCCTGACCGATGATGTCGGCCGTCAGATCAAGCAGCCACGACCGCACCACGCTGCCGGTCTGCCATATCCGTGAAACCTGATGCAGGTCGAGGTCAAACTCCTTCTTCTCTTTCATGATCGCAAACCCTTCGGCATATGCCTGCATCATGCCGTATTCGATGCCGTTGTGGACCATTTTCACGAAGTGTCCCGATCCCGGCGGACCCACGTGGCCCCAGCCCACACTCGTTCCGGGAGCCAACACCTCGAAAATCGGCCTTAGGTGGTCCACCGCTTCCGTCTCGCCGCCGATCATCATGCTGTAACCTTCCTCCAGCCCCCAGATGCCGCCGCTCGTGCCCACGTCGACCATCCGGACGCCCATCTCTTCCAGAATCTTCGACCGCATCACCGTCTCACGGTAGCGCGAGTTACCGCCGTCGATCACGATGTCACCCTGATCGAGCTCTTCTGCCACGCCGATCATGGCGTCGCCTGTCACCCGCCCGGCCGGAAGCATAAACCACACGGCCCGCGGCGGCTCGAGCTTCGGCACCACATCCAGCATCGTCTCCACGACCTCCGCACCGTCATCCGACAAGGTCTGCCGCACCTCTTCATCGCGGTCGTAACCCACCACCCGGTGCCCGGCACGCATCAACCGCCGTGCAATATTACCACCCATCTTGCCAAGCCCAACGATTGCGATATCCATCTGAGTCCGTTGCTGGTTGCGAATTGCCCGTTGCGAATTGCCCGTTGCGAATTGCTTGTAGCGTAAACGTGCAGCGCATACGCCCACATCACACCGGCATTATAGCAGACCGACAGCAAAGATGAGAACGATCGTCGGCGGTTTGTCGAGATGCTCTATGTTTTGTGGAGAATCCGGGCTGTCGCCCCGCCTCGCAGTACGGCCGGTGGCCGGGGAGTAACCAGGCCGTGCTGCGTCCGCATATATCTTGTGTCCACCGCCGGACGCTCGAAATCACACAAACGCCCTCTCGTACATCGCCCGATTTTCAGCGGGCAATTTTGAGCGACCAGTTTTCAGCGGCCACTTGTCAGTGCAAGACGGTCAGCCGCCGGTTCTCAGCGATCGGCCAGATAGCGAGCCTCGATATCCCCAATCATATCGACACGCTTCGCATGACGCCCGCCTTCGAAATCAGTCTCGAGGAAGGTCTGCACGATCCGCCACGCCACTTCGATGCCCAGCACGCGGCTGCCGAGCGTCAGGATGTTCGCATCGTTATGCGCACGCGCGTTCCACGCGGCGAACTCAGACGCTGCGCACGCCGCCCGGATGCCCGGCACTTTGTTGCACGCCATCGCCGAGCCAACGCCGACGCCGTCGATCATCATTCCGAGACGGCACCGTCCGGTACCGACCTCGCGCGCTACGGCATAGGCGAACTCGGGATAATCAACCGACCGCGCGGAGTCGGTGCCAACATCTACCACGCTCCAGCCGAGGTCCTTCAGGCGACGCACGAGCTCCTGCTTGAACTCGAACCCGCCGTGATCGGAGCCCACAGCCATCGACCTCGGTGGGGCGGTACGTCCGGTTCGCGCACTTTCCGACGTATCTCTCGCCGGCAACATCGGAACGAGCTCGATACCTTGTTCCCGCGAAGCATCGCGTGCAAGGGGCGTCACGATGGCGACGGGGGCGTGCTCGAGGAGCTTGCGGCCCGCCGCCCGGGCCTGCATCACGTGCGCTTCGGTAATGAGTTGCTTCTTTGCCATGGCTGCAAGCTACACTTCGCCGCAGGAATCCGCCACTAGACGCCGCTTGACGTCCTACAGCCGCGAAAGCCAGGGCTGCGGATCGATGGCCTGGCCGTTCT
>CBFGYX010000438.1:0-2162 GCA_965653075.1 uncultured bacterium | reverse complement strand
GAACGAACGTTACGAACAGGCCGCACGCCGTCGAGTTTCGAGGGGATGTGACGCCCCGGGGAAGTCCGTTCGCAGATGCCGAGCGTATCGCGTGCCGCTTCCTGAAAGCCGCTCACCCCTCCATCCGGCTCGGAATGCTATCATAGTACGGCGCGGCTAATCGAGCGATGTCGGTATCGATGATCTCCTCACCATCGAGCGTCACGCGGAATCGATCGGCAACGACGCCGCCGATCCATGTGGCTTCGGCGCCCTGTTTCCAGACGAAGTCAGCGAAATTCTCAGCCAGATCTGCCGGTACGGTGACCACCACACGCGACTGCGCCTCCCCAAACAGGACGGCGTCGCGGCGCACACCTTCCGCATTGAGTTCGATATTGGCGCCCAGCTCCTCCGCGAAAAAGGCTTTCTCGGCAAGACACGTCAGAAGACCGCCGTCCGACACATCATGCGCGCTCTGGATGAAGCCGTCCCGGATCGCAGCGAGCAGCGCCGCTATCACCGATTTCTCTTCGGCGATATCGAAGTGCGGAGCATCGCCGGCTGTCCGGCCGTGAATCGACGCGAGGTACGTCGAGCCGCCGATGTCATTCTTGTGGCGCCATCCCTGCGGAGAGATCAGAAAGACCACGTCGCCGTCGTTCTTAAAGCCCGACGTCGTCACGTGCTTCAGGTCTTCGATCAGACCCAGCATGCCGATGGTGGGTGTCGGAAAGACGGCGCCTTCCGGGCTTTCGTTGTAGAACGAGACGTTTCCGCCCGTCACCGGTGTTTCAAACGCGCGACAGGCCTCACCCATTCCCTTGATAACCTCGGCGAATGTCCAGTAAACCTCAGGCTTGTACGGATTGCCGAAGTTGAGACAGTTAGTTACGGCCAGGGGTCGGCCACCGGCGCACGCAACGTTGCGCGCCGATTCAGCTACCGCGATCTGCGCGCCGCGGCGGGGGTTGAGATACACGTAGCGGCCGTTGCAATCGACCTGAACCGCCAGCGCACGGTTCGTGCCCTTCAGCCGGATAACGGCCGCGTCAGTCGGGCCGGGGCCGGCGATCGTGTTCGTCCGAACCGTCTTGTCGTACTGATCAAAGATCCACTTCTTCGATGCGATGTTCGGGTCGCCGAGGAGAGACAGCAGCGTGTGGTCAACGTCGGCCGCGGCGACATCGTCAATCGAGTCGATGTTAAAAGCAGCCGTCTCATCGAGATATGACGGCCGCCTGGTTTCCCGGATGTACACGGGAGCACCGCCTCCGAGCACCAGGTGCTCCGCGGGCACGTTGGCCACTTCTTCGCCGTGCCACATCACGCGAACCCGGCCGTCGTCCGTAACTTCGCCGATGTTCGCGATGTGGAGATCCCACTTATCGAACACGGCCTTCAGCTCGTCTTCCCGTCCTTTCTCACATACGATGAGCATCCGCTCCTGGCTTTCGGAGAGCATGATCTCGTACGGCGTCATGCCCTCTTCACGCATCGGGACCCGCTCGATATGCAGGATCATGCCCGACTCACCTTTGGCACTCATCTCGCACGAGGAGCACGTGATGCCCGCAGCGCCCATGTCTTGAATCCCAACAACGGCGCCCGTTGCTATTGCCTCGAGTGTGGCTTCGAGCAACAGCTTCTCGGTAAACGGGTCGCCGACCTGGACGTTTGGCCGGTCGGCCTCGGTATCTTCAGACAGCTCCTTCGATGAGAACGTCGCGCCGTGAATCCCGTCCCGGCCCGTCGTCGAGCCCACGATGAACACGGGATTGCCGGCACCGATGGCGATTGCCGAGGCGGTATCCCCCGCTTTTACAACGCCGACGCTCATCGCATTGACGAGCGGGTTTCCTTCGTAGCTTTTGTCGAAGTACACCTCGCCCGCAACGGTGGGCACACCAAACGCATTGCCGTAATCGCCAATGCCGCGCACAACGCCGTCGAGCAAGAAGCGAACACGCGGACTATCGAGTGGGCCGAATCTGAGCGAGTTGAGTGAGGCGATCGGCCGGGCACCCATCGTAAAGATGTCGCGCTGGATGCCACCTACACCAGTGGCCGCACCCTGGTAAGGCTCAACAGCCGACGGGCTGTTGTGCGACTCGATTTTGAACGCCGCCGAGCAAGAAGCGAACACGCGGACTATCGAGTGGGCCGAATCTGAGCGAGTTGAG
>CBFGYX010000437.1:0-2163 GCA_965653075.1 uncultured bacterium | reverse complement strand
TTCCTCCGCCTCTTGCGTCGTCATCAGCAGCAGCTCATCCCCGGGAACCCACTTCGACCACTTCGCCGGCTCGAAGCCACCAAGGCGCGTGCGTTCCGTCACGCGCCTCTCAAAGAGAGCATCCTGTATCGCGTCCTTCGTGCGACCGTGATCCTTCACGGACCGCACATCAGCGTAGCGATCCAGCATTTCGCTATACGGCCAGTCACGCGGCCAGCTTCGCGGATCCGCTTCGTAAGCAGCATTCCATTGCTGCATGAAGCTCTCCGCGAACCGCCGCGTGGCCGCATCGCTCATCCAGTAGGTTACGGGCTCGCCTCGATAATGCGGCGCATCGGGCACGTGGTACGTCCGCGATTGCGGCGCAAGCATCGCCTTCACGTGATCGCCCGCGATCAGATCGAAGTAGCGAGCCCCGAGCAACGGCCGCGTAGAAATGCCCGGCCGCATCAAATCCGATGCACCGTGCAGCGGCCCCTTGTTCACATAGTTGGCGATGTACCAACTATGGTGCGGCTTGGCTTCCTTCCAGTTCGACCAGCCCCACGGCCAATACGTCCGTTCGTCGTCAACCAGCTCGTAAGGCCCACGGACCGATTCATCCATTTTCCCATGGAAAATGTCTTCACCGTCCGGGACCCCTCGCGGCCCTTCCGAACCATAGTAAAACGCCAACATGTGATAATGCACGCGGCCCTTTAGATCGCCTTTTTCGCCGACATAAAAGAACCGCATGGACGGCGGCACGTATAGCCGATGGTTCAGCCCGCGCTCTTTCAGACCGCTTAGCCAATCTTTCCTTTGGAAAAACCGGACACGCTTCACATAGGCTTGCACGTCCGCCTTGTCGAAGAAGAACGCGCGCAAGTTATCCTCTTGCCCGCGTTCCCGGTAATATTTCTGACCGCCAATCGTCAGCGTCACAAAGTAGGTATGGTCCGCTCCATAGGCCTCGCCTATGGTGCGGCCCACCCAATCCTTTGCTCTATCCCGCAGACAATTGTCGCACTTGCCGCAATTGACGAATAACCGCTTTTCGTCGGTTATCGGCACGGCATCGAGCCCAATGCCCTGCCGAAACCGCGAAACGTCAATACGGCTCGTGCATCCACGCCATTCGCCTTCGCGCCATCTCATCGACGCGGTGCCCGCTTGATGAAGTGCGCCCGGCAACGGCAGTGAATCGTTAGCTCCCACTCCGGCAACGTCCGATAGGTGACCAGCTCCGGGCCCCAGCCCATCGCCCTGCACCATCGGACGATACCGGCCACGTCGAGCCCGTCCGCGAACACCCGCGTCGCGAGGCGTTCGGCCAGCTCGTTCCGACCCGGCGAGGACGGGCACACCGTTAGCCGCCCCTGATACGACCTCGGAATACGCTCCGCGATTCCAATCAGCCGATCATAGCGGCTGGGATCCCCCAGCCAGTACCGAAATGGCTCAGTTGGCATCGGCCCGAGCTCCGGCGCTTGCTAGGGCTTTCGCCCTGGCGCGCCTGTCGCCCTCTTTCACGTACTGATTGAACCAGCCAGCCACCCGCCGCCATGCTGGCGAGACATGGCTGTCTTCAATCCCTCTCGTGATCGCAACCGACTTGAAGCCCAGCATCAATTCGGCTTGCGCCACATCGAGACGTTCAGCCGTCGCAACGCAGACCTCGCAATTGCATGTCGGATACCACACCCGACCGTCAGCCGTGTTGAAGGTATCAACGCCATGTGCTTGCTCGGCCACCAGCTCGACGCGGCCATGCAGCCGAAGCAGCATTTCCGCGTCCGCTTTGCCGATGTCGGCATCCTTGATCCAATTCTCTTGGCCCATCGTCTCGCCTCCCTTCGATGCAACCGGCGAGATTCTACGCCGATTGCATCCCAGCGCCACCTACAGGTGCTTGAACCCGTGGCAACGGGCACAAAGCACCGTCAAGTCGGCAGGAAGCTCGTCCCCCAATCGCTCATAGCTCAGGTGATGCACTTCCAGCCGATCACGCGAGCCGCACTGCAAACAGACAAACCCGGCACGCTTCAGCGCCGCCAGACGCTTCGCTTGCCATGCGGCGCTTTCCAGATAGGCGCGGTAACGCGTCACCGACGCCGAGCCCGGCTCGCGACGCTTCCGCGTACGCTCCCGATGCTCACGCTCTATTTGCGCCTTGCGCTCTTT
>CBFGYX010000436.1:0-2164 GCA_965653075.1 uncultured bacterium | reverse complement strand
GCTCGCGCTCGGTAATGGGATGGATGAAGCCGAGCACGGCTGCATGCAGTGATTGACGATCGATTACACTCATGACGCGCTTGAGCCGACCGCGCGCTGGGCCGACGGCGTTCAACTGCCGGCCGCCATATGTTTCGTCCCCCAGCACGGGATGGCCGATGTGCTTCGCGTGAACACGTATCTGATGCGTGCGTCCGGTTTCAAGGCGGAAAACCACTACGGAAGCCACGCCGAATGATCGTTGGAGTTCATAATTGGTGACGGCGTGCTTCCCACGCAATTCGTCGACAACCGCCATCCGCTTCCGATCTCGCGGATCGCGCCCGAGCCAGGTCTGGATGCGGCCCCGGTCAGGATCCGGCGTGCCGAGAAGAACCGCCACATACTGGCGACGAACCGTCCGATTGGCGAACTGAAGTGCAAGCTCGCGGTGCACGAAATCGCTCTTGGCCACAACGAGCAGTCCCGACGTGTCCTTGTCGAGTCGATGCACGATGCCCGGCCTGACCGCCACATCGCCGGGCGCGACCGGCGCGGCGGAGGCCATCGACAGGCCGACATCCTCGTCGTCCGCCGGTTCATCATCATCCGCCTCATCGAAGGAAACCGCCGCGGCGCCGACGTGGTGGAGCAGCGCGTTTACAAGCGTTCCCGTGCGATTGCCGTAGGCCGGATGCACCACCATCCCGGCCGGTTTGTCGACTACGATCAGGTGTTCATCCTCGAACATGATGTCGAGGGGAATGTCCTCCGCGACGGCCTGGATGGGTGGCGGCCGCATCACGACGGCGCGGATGACGTCGCCGGCCACGACCTGGTGCGACGGACGTTTTACCGGCTCATCGTTGACAAAAACGCGCCCCTCCCTGACCGCCACCTGCACTTTATTACGGGAGACATTCGGCATGAAGCGCGTCAGGTAAACATCAACGCGCTCGTTTTCCTGATAGCCCGGCGGGACGACGAGCTCGACCGTTGCCTCAATCTTGTCGGGCTCCGTACTCATGAGCCGCTGCGCCGCTCGAGAAACTCGGCAACGACTTCGGCCACCACGGCGATCTCCTCGTCGGTGTGATAGTACGACGGCGCGAACCGCAGCAGCCCGTTTCGAACCGAGACCGCTATGCGCCGCTCCGACAGGTAGCGGGCCATTCCATCGGCCTCGGGATGGCGATAGGTGACAATGCCGGAGAGAGGTGCCTGACCGCGATCCCGCCCGTACGGCTCCAGACCGAGCTCATCAAGGCGTTCCGCCAGCAGCGCGGCGGTGCCCAGCAGTCGGCGCTCGCACCAGGCGGGATCAGCATCGAGATACAAGGCGAGCGTCGCGTTCAGCGCGGCGATCCCCACACTGTTGAGCGTGCCGAGACGATATCGGCGGGCGCTGCCGTGGAAGCGGAGGTCGTAGTCCGACAGGCGCTCCCAGTCGACCGGTCCGTGCATCCATCCGGCCACCGGACGGATGAGCTCCTGGGCCCGCGGCGAGACGTAAATAAATCCGAGGCCCTGCATCCCCATCAGCCACTTGTGGCCGCCGCTCGACATGAAGTCTACGCCGGCGCCCTCTACGTCGAGTGTGAGCGCGCCGAGCCCCTGGATGGCGTCAACCGACAAAAGCACATTGTGCCGACGGCAGAGCTCTGAGACGGCCTTCAGATCCGTCGCGAATCCGGACAGAAACTGAACCCAGCTGATGCTCAACAGGCGGGTCCTCTCCGTCAGCGTCCGCTCGATGTCTTCGAGTGTGATCCGCCCTTCATTATGCGGGATGAAGTCGACCTCGACGCCCTTGTCTTTGAGATTGAGAAAGGGATAGACGTTAGCCGGAAACTCGCACCCGGGCACGGCGACGCGATCGCCTTCGCGCCATGGCAGGCCTTCCGCCAGAATCGACAAGCCGGCCGACGTGTTCGAGACGAACTCCACGCGCGAAGCGTCGGTGCCGATCAGCGATGCGATCTGCGTGAGCGTCTGTTCGATAACCGGCGCAAACGTGTAGTAATTCTCAATGTTGAGGCCGTGGCGCTCCCTTACATATCTATCGATGGCGTCGACGGCTCGGCGGCTGAGGACACCCGTCGCCGCATGATTCAAATACGTCTGATCGATCGCGTGGGGATACTCCGCCCTCAGCGCTTCAAGTGTCATCATGAAAGCGTCTTCT
>CBFGYX010000435.1:0-2168 GCA_965653075.1 uncultured bacterium | reverse complement strand
ATGGTCACGGCGCTTCAGGAGGCGGGTGAGCTCGATGTGGATGTGATGGACAACTTCACGACATTCCTCGCGGGCATCTTCCGAAGCGTGCGTTTCGGTGCCGCCAGCGCGCACGGCCGTGCCAACATGCTGCGTTTCAATTACTTCCAGGAGCGCGGCGCGTTCGAGCGCGATGATGATTCGGGCACGTACCGTGTCAATGCAGAAGCCATGCGCGAAGCCATGAACGCGCTCAGCGAAGAGATCCTCAGGCTGCAGGGCGATGGAGATTATGACGCCGTCGATCGGTTTGTGGACCAGTACGGAGGCGTTCCGCAACAGCTTCAGCGTGATCTCGATCGGCTGAACGAAGCGGGTATCCCCGTGGATATCGTATTCAGCCAGGGCCTGTCAGAACTGGACTTGTAAACAGGGTCGAGCGTCCGGGGCGACGAACGGGCGTGCCACGCTGAGCCCGCATCCCATCCCATCCAAATTACAGATAGTGTAGCCGTGAACGACGCCTGGATGTTGTCCCTCCAAATCGCGATGTCCGTCGTCGGCGGCCTCGGCATTTTCATGCTCGGCATGAAGTACATGTCTGAGGGGATGCAGACTGTTGCCGGTGGATCGCTGCGGAAGATGATTCGTGTGGTCACGGACAACCGCTTTCTGGCAGTGGGCACGGGTACGATCGTTACGATGCTCGTACAGTCGTCATCGGTGACAACGGTTATCATCGTCGGCCTTTCGAACGCCGGCTTGATGCAGCTGCATCAGACTATCGGCGTGATCATGGGCGCAAACATCGGCACCACGATTACCGGGTGGATTCTGGTGTTGAATATCGGCGCGTACGGCCTGCCGATCCTCGGCGTGGCCGCGCTGGGGTATCTGTTCGCCCGGCACGAGAAGCTCAGGTTTGTTGCCATGGCCTTCATGGGTGTGGGGATGGTCTTTTTCGGCCTTGAGCTGATGAAAGACGGCTTCGCTCCGATGCGCGACATGCCGTTCTTCGTGGAGGCGTTCACGCTGTTTTCGGCCGATAATTATTGGGGGATGATGCTCGCTGTGGCTATCGGCTGCATCTTGACGCTCATCGTCCAGAGCAGTAGTGCCACCCTGGGAATCACCATCGGTCTCGCCGCCACTGGCGTTATTCCGTTCACCACGGCCGCGGCCCTGGTACTGGGGGAGAATCTCGGGACGACGATCACCGTCATTCTCGCCTCGATCGGCTCGACCACCTACGGCAAGCGCACCGCATACGCGCACGTCTTGTTTAACCTCATCGGCGTGATCTGGGTCACTTCCATCTTCGCGTTGTTCATGAACGGTATCGGATGGCTGTCGGAATCGATCTACGGCGTGGATCCGCGCGCGATCTCGATGACCACATCATCTCCTGAACAATTCGCCACCGTCATTACGTCGGGCATCGCGATGACGCACACGGTGTTCAATATCACCAACGCAGTTCTTTTCCTGCCCTTCCTGACGCCGTTCGCCAAGCTTTTGACGCGCATGGTGCCAGAGTCGGAGGAAAAAGAAGTTGGGCACCTCCGGGTGCTTGATGCACGCACCGTCGACGCTCCGGTGTTTGGTGTGGAGCAGAGCCGCGCTGAACTCCTTCAGATGGGCGACGGCGCCGTCAAGATGATGGGATGGATGCGCGAGCTTGGATACGGATCGAATTACGATCAGGAGAAAATCGACACCATCTTCCGGCGTGAAAGCGTGCTCGATAACATTTACACCGAGATCGTCGAGTTCCTGACGGAGATCCTTGACGCCAACGTCCCGCCCTCGGTTGCCGAAGAAGGGCGGCGTCAGCTGCGCATCTCGCACGAGTACGAGTCGATGAGCGATCGCCTGGCCAGCTTGCTCAAAGGTAAACTCAAGCTGCGCGACAATGAGCTCGAGTTGCCGGTTGAACAGCAAGAGCAGTTACACGAACTGCACGCGATGGTCACGGAGTTCGTGGTGCGCGTGACGAAAGCGTATGAACAACGCAAGCCTATCGACCCGGCCGAAGCGCAGGCCATGAATAAGGGGATTACGCGCCGCGTCAAGCAAATCCGCGATGAGCACCTGCAGCGGATGACGAGCGAGCCGTTCGACCCCAAGCTGAGCCTGATCTTTACGGACCTGCTGACCGATTACCGCCGCGTTCGTGCCCACGCGCTGAA
>CBFGYX010000434.1:0-2176 GCA_965653075.1 uncultured bacterium | reverse complement strand
ACTGGATGTCGTCGACCACGAGCAAGTCGACGCCGCGGTAGAATGAAGAGAACGCAACGACGTCCGGCTCGAGTACGAGCCCGTGCTTCTCGGCTTTGCCCTGGAGAATCGCGCAGCGTGTTTCGAGATCCGCCGGCTGAACATCAGCGGTCAGTCCCCACTGAAATCGCGAGAGCAGGCGCTCTTCGATCCCTTTAATTTCCGACGGGGGCCGGTCGGAGCACAGCACGATCTGCTTGCCGGTCTGATGGAGCGTGTTGAAGACGTGGAAGAACTCTTCCTGTGTCTTCTCCTTCCCGCTCAGGAACTGGATGTCGTCGACCACGAGCAAGTCGACGCCGCGGTAGAATGAAGAGAACGCCGCGACGTTGTTCTGCTGGATCGCACGCACGAACTGCGAAATGAACTGCTCGGACGAGATGTATAGAATCCGCTCGGCGGTGCCGTTTGCGCGTGCATGGTTGCCGATAGCCTGGACCAGATGCGTCTTTCCAAGCCCTACGCCTCCGTACACGAGGAACGGATTAAAGCTCGTGCCGCCCGGCTGCCTGGCAATTGCCTGTGCCGCGCTGCGGGCGAAGCGATTACACTCGCCTTCAATGAAGGTATCGAAGGTATATCCCGGACGCAGGTTGGGGTCTACCGGTGCCTGGCGCCCCGGTGAAGCGTGGCCGCTACCTAACGCTGCGGACTGCGGTGGCACCGCGGGCCGAGGCGGCGTTGGCTGCATCGGAGCAACGGGGGCCGATGGGCGAGCGGCCGCCGGCGTTTCCATCTCGATATTGGTCACATGCGCGGGCTCGGGGGCGTTCTTCTCATACGCAAAGAAAATACGCGTGTCCTGACCGACGACTTCCGATGTCACCTTCCGGAGCACACCGGCATAATTCGATTCGATCCACTCTCCGAAGAACCGGCTCGGAACGCTCAGAACGAGCTCGGCGCCGCCTTCCTCATCTCGATTGAGAGAAACAGGGTCGACCTGTTCAAACCACGTCTTGAAAGAACGACGGGGAATCTCATTGGTGATGAGTGCGAGACACTGGTTCCAGGTCGCAGCGAGCGGAGTGGGCATTTGTACTTGATCCAACGGGGGCCTTGGGCGAACAGACTTGCAATGGGGGGCTTCTATTCTATCCCCCGGGGACTCGTCTCGCAAGCTTTCGCGGAGTGTTTTTACCCACATACTTTACCAACACCCGCGCGGCTCATCCACTTCTTATCCACACCCATAAATAACCGCAAATACTCTCCGCGTACCGTGCCTCACATATCAAGGTAACCGCCCTCTCACATACGTCGACCGCACTGGCCACCAGGGAGCAAAACAGCGCAAACCGCTGCATATAAAGCAGTTAGCATGAGGTGGCGATGCGCCTCTGGCTTAACATATCCGTAATCACATGGAATGAGCCGTTCTGAGCCGCTTTGCGAAGCGACGCCGGCCTGAACGATGTGCACAGGTTATCCACAAAGATGCTGCTTTTCATGAAGAACCGTCTCGGCAAGGGCATCGACCACTTCTTCATAATGGCTCGGAATGCCAATCTTTGGCGATGGAGAGATTCGCGCGGGGCCCGATGCGTCCTGCGCGAACAGGGCGTCGTCTCTCGAAGATCTGAGAAAGGTCGGATCATCTGGGCACGACGACAGCCGCTGATATCTGCGGCTATACTTATCACTGCCGAGCCGCTTACAGCTCGAATGCTATGGCCGTGGTACAGTGGGGAAGCGTCGGGACGGCCGATCTGATCAAAGCAGGCCGCTCAGGTTGTGTGCGTCGGTTGATACTGGTTGGACTGCGCACGGTGTAGCGGTGCGACGAATAAGGCCGTCACCCGCTCAGGGTCATGACCCTCCGTCGGCGTATATCCAAAGCGCGTGGCAGTCGCCCTGAACCATTCCCACTGTCCTCTGATGCGCAGGCGGGTGACACAACTGATGGCCTGTTCGCGCTCGGCACGGGCACGGTCAAGTACGACGACGGTATTCAGCATGTCCTGATGATGCAGAAGCGACAGCACGGGCTCGCCTGCGAGGGGACGAGAATGCGACGCCTGAATGCTTGAGCCTGCGTGGCGGATCGTCCCTGAATCATCAATGATCAGTACGCTGCCGCCGTGGGCGATTTGAAGCATCCGGAAACGATGTCGATCATCGATCCGATGGAGGTCGA
>CBFGYX010000433.1:0-2178 GCA_965653075.1 uncultured bacterium | reverse complement strand
GACTGAGGCGTACTACTGTACGCCGCAGGGAGAGACGACGATGCAGAACGAAGAGTTGATCGATTTTTCAACGGCCTGTTAGGCGGCCGCAGGTGTCCGCGCGAACTCCTTAATCATCGTCTCCGAAAAAACAGGAATGTCATCCGGATTACGGCTGGTGATCAGATTGCCGTCAACGACGACTTCCTCATCAACCCACTCGGCTCCGGCATTCTGCAGGTCAGTCTTCACAGATGCGTACGACGTGAGCCGATGACCTCGAACGACCTCGGCCTCAATCAGGACCTGAGGTGCGTGGCAGATGGCGGCCACCGGTTTCCCACTCTTAAAAAACTGTCGGATGAACTCGACAGCGGTAGCGTCAAGGCGGAGCTTGTCCGGATTGAGGACGCCTCCGGGAAGCATCAAGGCATCGTACTCATCGACAGTCGCGGCGTCGACGGTGCGGTCGACTTCGATGTCGTCGCCCCAATCCGTAAAATTCCAGCCGCGGATGCTGCCTTCTTCAGGTGCCACCACTTGCGTCGTGGCGCCGGCATCTTCAAGCGCTTTCCGAGGCTCGGTCAGTTCGACCTGTTCGAATCCGTTCGTCGCGAGGATTGCCACGCGGATATCTTTAAGTGGATTAGCCATGGTGCCTCTATATTAAAGTTCTTCGTTACATGCGGATGGCGATGTGCCGTCGCGTGTTGGAATCCCGGGCTGAGGCATCATGTTGCGGCGTCTCGGCCTCGTATATGTGTTATTACATGGTTGGAATCCTGGTGGTGCGCCTCACGTAGCACCGGCCAGAAGCACGGCGGATTGCAATCTGCCGATCTCGACAAGCAGACGTATCGAGGACTCCGCGTACGATGGGATCATTGCCGTTCAGCGTTGAAGTGTATTCGGGCTTCGGCCGCATGGACGGCCGGATGCGCATTGAGACGTCCGACGAAGGGCGCTTCATCGGACTGGACTATCAGGTCAAGGATGACATTTTCGGCGTGCTGAAATCACGCCCGCGCCAAGTCCGTGTATCATTCGCTGAGATTGAATCGATCCGTTTCGTGCGCCGTCGATTCATGACGTCGTATGTCGAGCTCGTGATTTCGAATCTCAGTCTGGCTGAACGGATTCCCGGCTCAGAAATGGGCCGGCTCAACCTCCGCGTCAAGCGTAACGATCGCGACCGCGCTCAGCGTACGGTCGAGCTTCTTCAGCGGATGATGACCGAGCACCGTTTGCTCGATGACGACAGGCCACTGACGGAGGAAGAGATTGATCTGCTGTTCGACGATCTCGACGCCGACTGAAAGTGCGGATTGACCGGCACGTGAAAATGCCCTATTATCCTACTTCCGATAAGAACAGTTATCGGAAGTAGACGACGTATAACGAGGCCAGATATGGATTCGGACAACCTCCCGGAGTTACGTGGATCATCGGACATCGAGCGCGGCGATCGTGTCGATCTGCTTCAGACGTACCTCCTGCGGTTCGAGCGTGATCAGACGCGCCGCAACTATCGCAATGACATCGTACAGTTCTTCGGGACCGACGACATCACGATCGACCACGCCCGCGCAATCTCTTTCGTCGATGTGAATCAACACCTGGCCGATCTCGAGGCCGAGCAATACAAACCTTCGAGTATCAAGCGCCGGATCGCCGCCTTGCGTGGTTTCTTCGAGTGGTTGCAGGCCATTGAAGCGATCACCCGTAACCCGACTGAGCGCCAGTTGCTTCGGAAAGTCCGTACCACCAACGCCAAGATGCGGAAGATCGTCTTTCTGTCGGCCGAGCAGGCACGGCGGTTGGTCGATGCGGTATCGGATAACGGCGATGCAGCACTTCGCGATCGTGCGCTCATTCTGACGATGCTACACTGCGTCCTTCGCCGGTCGGAGGCCGCCGCGATGGATGTTGATCATGTGCGCCCGCTGGGCCGCTACTGGGTCGTCGATTTGCCCGATACGAAAGGCGGCGCCGATCAATACGTGAAGATCCCCGATCATGTCGTCGCTGAAATAGACGCGATGCGGCGTCACTACGGAATCACGTCGGGTCCACTCTGGCGCTCCTTCAGCAATAACAGCTATATGAACCGGCTGTCTGCTCGGTCGATCTACAGCATAGTAAGAAATGCCGCCGTGCGAGCCGGAATCGATGAGCACGTTGGTGCGCACACGCTTCGGC
>CBFGYX010000432.1:0-2181 GCA_965653075.1 uncultured bacterium | reverse complement strand
TAGGCTCGTGCTCTTCCACGTCGGATTGCTGCTCCGCCTGATGACGCTCCTCCGGCCAGTTGTCGATGATATCTCCCTCTTCGTCGTCAGCCGTATCAAAATCATCGGCCTGCGGACCCCGGACGAAACGGCTTACGCTGAATGGGGAGCCGGTGTCGGCGGTAGGCTCGTGCTCTTCCACGTCGGATTGCTGCTCCGCCTGATGACGCTCCTCCGCACTGTAATCCGACGCGGCCTTATTAGGAGGGGCTTCATAAAGTGTGGCATCAGTACGTACGTCAAACTCGTCATCATACTCGCCTGCCGCCGGTTCCGGCGTTTCCGGTTCGGGCGCCGGCTTAACCGGTTCCGGGCGTCGAACCGGTGCAGGGGCTGGAGCTGCTCTGCGCACATCCGCTGCAGATTCTCGGCGGCCGGAAGGCGACGTCATGCGCCTGCCGTTAGCTGCGAACTGCTCGAGCATCTCGAGCTCCGACGAGAGGAATCCGCGAAGGCGCGCAACGAGCTCACGGCGCTGATGATGCAGCCGCTCCACATCCGACGTCAGTGAGTTGCGCTCCGACACCGCATCCTGTTTGATTCTCGACGCTTCGGCTTCGGCCGTGGCGACGATGGCACGCGCCTGATCCTCTGCGTTTTCAACCGTCTTGCGCGAGCTGTCGCGCGCCGTCTGCAATGCCTCTTGCAGCGCTTCCTCGACGCGTTCATAGTGGCGGATCTTCTCCTCCAGACTGCGCACCTGCTCCTCGAGGCGCCGGTGGTCGTCCCGCATCTCCTCCCACTCGCTGGAGAGCATCTGCAGGAAAGAGTTCACCTCCTCGGGTTCATAACCTCCGAACGTTCGGCGGTTGAATTCCTGCTTGCGGATATCTAAAGGACTCACTCGCATGGCGTCGGTAGAATAATAAAAGGCGCGGGGCGGTATGTGGAAGATGCAGTATGTGGAAGATATAGTCGGGGCCGTTCTTCCACCAACCTGCTAAAATTGTTCGCGTTGTCCAAAAATGGCGCTCCCGATGCGCACATGCGTGGCTCCTTCTTCGATCGCCACTTCAAAGTCGCCACTCATCCCCATCGACAACCAGTCGAGTTTATGGTGGGATGCCGCGCCTTCCCGATGCAGATCGCGCAGCTCGCGCATAAACCTCATTTCCGGACGCACATGCTCGGGATCGTCAGCCGGCGAGGCCAGCGTCATCAGTCCGCGGATCTCAAGCCGCTCAAAGACGGCGGCTTCGTTCAGGAATGACGCAAGCTCATCGGGCTCGATGCCAAACTTGGACGACTCGCCGGAGACGTTGATCTGCACGAGGCATGGTAGACTCCGCTCGGCCGCCTCGGCTCGCCGGTTAAGCTCCTTCGCGAGCCTGAGGCTGTCGAGCGCGTGAAAGACGTCGGCATGGGCGATGACATCTCTCGCCTTATTACGCTGCAGATGACCGATCATGTGCCAGGTGACGTCGCCATCCTGCAAACGCGGAGGTACCTCGGTTGCTTTCTCGACGAACTCTTGCACGCGGTTCTCCCCGAAATCGGCAATGCCGGCTTCCTGTGCGGCTTTGATACTGGTGACGGGGAAGTTCTTGGATACCGCGATGAGCGTTACTTCGTCGGCCGAGCGCCCGCTTCGCGCACATGCGGCAGTGATGCGCTCGCGGATTGCTTCGATGTTATTCCGGATGGTCGCTACTTGAATATCAGTGTCTCGCACGTCTTAGGATCGTTACTGAGAAGGGCTCGCCGAAAAACGTTCGATCTCGCCCTCCCGAATTTCTACCAGGATCTGGATCGGCCGGCAGCAGACCTCGCAATCTTCCACATAGACCTGCTCTTCCTCTGAGGGGTCGACCAGTATCGATATCTCCTCCCAGCAATAGGGGCAGGTGAAAAAGTGCTCGATCGACTCTACGCTTCGCATCGGACAGGCCGCTCCAACCTGGCTATGGTTCTCTCGTCTCGCGCGAAACCGCCTTAGCCGGCCCGCGGTAACGCTAATCAAATCACTCAACACGACTCCAGTTGCCGACGACCTCGCTATACGGCCGCATCCGGATCGCGGTTCTCATGCTAACCATGAGCGCCTGGTGCCGTGACGGCCGCGAATATATGGCGGGCCCCACAGACGCAGCATCAAAAGAATCGAGCAGGAAATCGATGAGCGAGACCTCCGCGAGCGAATTG
>CBFGYX010000431.1:0-2201 GCA_965653075.1 uncultured bacterium | reverse complement strand
TACTCGGATATCTACATCCGTCCGGATGTCTTCGAGGAGGTCCGCATCCTCGGCCGTTACGCGGGCCATATCAACCGCGACGGATTCCAGCGCCGCGCGCAACCCCGCCGCGCGCTGTCGACGGGGGATGGGGTGTGAGTTTGAGTTTTCGGTTATTAGTTGTCAGTTTATGGGCTTTGAGCTTTGAGCTGGGGGCTTTGAGCTGTGGGCTTAGGGCTTTGAACTATGAGCTGTGGGCTTTGAGCTTTGAGCTGTGGGCGCTGAGCTGTGAGCCTTCTCCTCTCTGACTGAAGACTGATCACTGATAACTGAAAACCAACAACCAAAAACCAACAACCAAAAAAAAGCGGCCCGCGCTATGCACGTGACCGCCTTTTTGGTTCGGATGGTTGTTTAATCCGCTCAGGCCTGCACAGCCGATGTGTTGAGGAAATCCCTCAAGACGTAGTGCAGGATGCCGCCGTTGCGGTAGTACTCGACCTCGATCGGCGTATCGAGACGGGCGACGGCGTCGAACGTTGTCTTCGTACCGTCGGCCTTGGTAGCGGTGACCTGTAGCTTCTGCTGCGGCTTGATGTCTTCGCTGATCGGGATATCGAACGATTCGGTGCCGTCGAGCCCCAGCGACTCGGCATTCTGGCCGTCGGCATACTGCAGCGGCAGCACGCCCATTCCGATGAGGTTTGAGCGGTGGATGCGTTCGAAGCTCTCCACGATAACGGCTTTGACGCCCAGCAGGATGGTGCCTTTCGCGGCCCAGTCGCGGCTGGAGCCCATCCCATAGTCGTTTCCGCCGAGGACGACGAGCGAAGTGCCTTCTTCCTGGTAGCGCATCGATGCGTCGTAGATCGACATCTGCTCGCCGGTGGGGAAGTGCACCGTGACGCCGCCTTCCGTGCCGGGCACGAGCTGGTTCGTGATGCGGATGTTACCGAAGGTGCCGCGCATCATGACCTCATGGTTTCCGCGGCGGGAGCCGAACGAGTTGAAATCGAGCGGGCGGACGCCTTTCTCCATCAGGTAACGACCGGCCGGGCCGTCGGGCGGAATCGCACCGGCGGGCGAGATGTGGTCGGTGGTCGTGGAGTCGCCCACTTTCAGCAGCACCCTGGCGTCGGTGATCGGCTGGATGGCCGGCACCTCGCGCGTGAGCTCGGTGAAGAACGGCGGCTCCTGAACGTACGTGGACTCAGAATCCCACTCGTATATCGAGCCTTCGGGGATGTCGATCTGATTCCACTGTTCGTTGGATTCTTCGATGCCGTCGTACTCCTCCCTGAACATCTCGGGCGTGATGACTTCCTCGATGGTGGAGAGAACCTCATCCGCCGTCGGCCAGATGTCGCGCAGGTAGACATCATTTCCCGCGTTATCCGTGCCGATCGGATCGTTCATGAGGTCGATGTCGACCGTGCCGGCGAGCGCATAGGCCACCACGAGCGGAGGCGAGGCCAGGAAGTTGGCCTGGACCTGCGGGTGGATGCGGCCTTCGAAGTTCCGGTTGCCGGAGAGGACACCCGCGACGACGAGGTTATTCTCCGTGATGGCCTCCGCGACGGGCTCGGGCAGCGGGCCCGAGTTACCGATGCAGGTGGTACAGCCGTAGCCGACCACGCCGAAGCCAAGCTGATCGAGGTAGGGGAGGAGTCCGGCCGAGTGGAGGTACTGCGTCACCACGCGCGAGCCCGGGGCAAGACTCGTCTTGACGTACGGCTTGATCTTGAGTCCGCGCTCCACCGCCTTCCGGGCAAGAAGACCCGCCCCGATCATCACCGACGGGTTGCTGGTGTTTGTACACGACGTGATGGCCGCGATGGCGACATCGCCGTGCGTGATCTCGGCCTCGGTGCCGTCCACTTCGGTGTAGCGGGCACGCACCTGCAGATCTTCCGGCTTACGACCGAAGCCTTGCGGACCGGCCGGTGCCGAGAACGAGCGGCTGAACGCCTGCTTCAGCTCCGGCACGTTGATCCGGTCCTGCGGACGCTTGGGCCCGGCAACGCTCGGCACCACATCGCCGAGGTCAAGCTCGAGCACATCGAGGTACGTGGGCTCGGGCGTATCGGCCGTGCGGAAGAGCCCCTGCTCACGAGAGTAACGCTCCACCATCTGGACGAGCTCTTCGCTGCGGCCCGTGCGGCGTAGAAATGCCAGCGTCTCGTTGTCGACGGGGAAGAAGCCCATCGTGGCGCCGTACTCCG
>CBFGYX010000430.1:0-2205 GCA_965653075.1 uncultured bacterium | reverse complement strand
CGGATACCGCCGGATTCCAGTAGCCGCCGTCAAAGAATCCGCGCGTGCTCGACGTGAACCGAAACGGGTCGTCCGGGTCGGCAGTCACCGACGTTCGGTCGCTCGGCACGCTGCCGATGTAGTCGAGGTTGGCAAAAGCCGAGACGGTCGGTAGAAATTGACCGCGCGTAATCGAGCGATCCACGCGGTTGAGTTCGATGGCAAGCCGAGCCTGCTCGAGATCGGGCCGCCGCTCGATGGCTTCCTCCACCGCTGCCTCCGTGGGGATGTCGGCATACCGATGCAAGTCGGGCGCCATGAGTTCGCCCCGCAGTTCGAGCGGCATTTCGATGGGGATGCCAAGCTCCATCTTCAGATTGTCCACCGCCAGCGCCGCTGCATTCGCCGCCTGCATGTGTTGCGTTTCCAGGTTGGCCACCTCGACCTCGGCGCTCAAACGTTGGAAGACCGGTGCCACGCCTTGCTCAACCTGCCGGCTCACCTCACGCAGCGTCTCTCGCATCCGCTCAACGCTCTGCCGTGACACGCGTGCTTGCTCGTCGGACAAAAGCGACTGATAGAACGCCTGCCGCACCCGGTCGACCAGCAACTGCTGCTCACGATCAAGCGCGCGCTGGTTGATCTCGCGGAGCTGACGCGCGCCCCGGATCGCCGCAAAGGCCGATCCATTGAAAAGGGTCTGGTTGATCTGTATCCCCGATACAAACTGATTGTCCACGCCGAACGGGTTACCGGAATCACCCATGGCCGCGCCGATCTCCGCCATTCCCTGCCGGCGGCGATCCATGAACTCGTCCAGCGGCAGCGGCTCCGTCGACGGATCGTCATCCATCCTCGCCTGCTCGTTATAAGCCAGCCAGTCAACGAAACCGAATGAAGCGAAGAGTCCGCCCGCCTCGCTACCGGCAAATGGGTTTGCCGTCACCACGTTGCGGGTATAGCTCGAGCTTATATCGACGTGCGGCAGCAATTGCCCCCAGGCCTCGCGGATCTGGGCATCAGCGGTCTCGAGGTCGAGCGCCGTGCTGCGCAACACGTGGTTCTGGACGAGCGCAATCTGCACCGCCTCGTCGAGCGTCAACACCACGGACGTTCCGTCGGCCCGCGGCTCGATCGTTTGTCCCGCGGCGGTGGATGCAAACGTCAGCGCCGTAATCAGCAGCAAAAATGTAGATCTATAAACTCGTGTCATCGCTCGCGTCGTCGTTCGAAATATTCGGCGGGCGCTCGGTCGAGAGGCCATACAGCAGCATTGTGGTCAAGAAGTGAGCGGTCGAGTCGGGCGTCAGGAGGTCTGCATGACGATGTTTCTCGTCTTCGGTTACGCAACGATGTAACTGCACCCCATTGATGTTGCCGAAAATCGTATGAGCCAGGATCTCCGGGTGGACGTCCTTGATGAGCCCTTCGTCGGCCGCGCGCTGAAGATGGGGGAGGAGCGCATCGATGAGCCGCCCCTGCTGATCGCGGAAATACGCCGCACGCGATTCGTCTTCGCTGAGCATCATCCGCTGAGACTCCCGCAGCAGAATCAGGAACTGCTCGCTGCGGTCTTCGGCATAAGCCATCAGAGAGCGGATGCATTCGAACAGCGCCGTCTCCACCCATCGCTCACCGTCGGCATGCTCACGGAACGCCGTCTCGATCAGCCGCTCAGACTCCGCATAAAAATCGTCGAGCAGTGCGTAAAGGATGCCCTCCTTGCCGCCTTCGAAATAATTGTAGAGCGTGCCTTTACCGAACTCCGCCCGCTGCGCAATCTCATCCAGCGTGGCGTCCGTATATCCGCGCTCAGAGAAGACCGCACTCGCCGCATCCAGCATGGCCTGCCGGCGCGCCAGCCGCTCGCGCTCTTTCCTCGACAATGGTTCGTTCATCAGCCGATGATGATTTAAACAATTGACTCACTGGTCAACGGCTGACGACTACGTCATCTCAGTGCGTCGGATGCACCGTTAATGTTAAGCTTCCAAGAAGGTGCGCGGCTCCGGCCGCTCGTGGATCCCTTGCAGCGCAACAAATTGGGTCGCTCGATATCCGTACGGTACCTCGGGATGCGCGCGTGAGCCGCTATCCCATACGCGTCTTTTTTTGGGGAAGAACCGGGCGCGGCCATGCCACCGTTCACCAACCTAAAGCCGGGACGCCGATGGCCGGCGCGCTGATTCGAAGCTCTTTCGTCCACCGTTCGGTCGCACCTCCGGT
>CBFGYX010000429.1:0-2206 GCA_965653075.1 uncultured bacterium | reverse complement strand
AGCAGGTTCGGGATGCGATCTGCTCGAGATTCGGTGACCGGGTGTCCTGGGTGAGCGCCGATGACCTTAAGGTCTATAGTGAAACGGAGCCGCACCCGGGCGAAACGGATCCACCTCCCTTTAGAGGCCGCACCAGCACGCATCGATGCAGCCGCGAACGTGCCTCAAACGGGTTCGCAGCTTGCCTCTAAAGACGCCGGCACAAGAGACGCCGGTACGAGAGACATTCGCACACGAGACGTAGGCGACGACCTGGATCGCCTGATCCAGGAGCTCGAAGGTGCCCGCATCACGCCCCGGCCGGATCTCGACGCCATCCCCGAACCAGACCTCGACGACGATCTCGATGACATGGTCTCGGAGACACTGGCTCGCATCTATGAAGCGCAGAAACAGTATGCCGAAGCCGCGAAGGTATTCCACGCACTGGCCGATCAACACCCTGAGCGGCGCGAGGAGTTTGAAGAGAAGGCGGCTGAGATGAGCCGCAAGGCCGAGGGCGAAGCGCCGGCGGGACCAAGGGAATGAGGGATTACATCTCCAGGCTTGTCAACGCGGATTCGCGCCTGGTAGCGGGCATTATGAGCGGGACGTCCCTCGATGGTGTCGACACGGTCATTGCTCGAATCACAGGTAGCGGGCGTGGCATGTCATTCGACGTGCTCGCTTTTCGGTTCCAGTCGTATTCCGCCGCCCTCCGGGCCGATCTCATGCGTCAGTCGACGTCCGATACGTCGGACGTGCGTGAGATCTCGCAGCTCAACGTGAGGCTCGCCCACGAATACGCGCGCGCCGTCGACTTACTGTTGGAAGAGGATGGGATGGACCGTGACGAACTCGACCTGGTGGGAAGCCACGGTCAGACAATACACCACGTGCCGGTGCCGGAGCGGTGTGCAGGCGAGTTGGTGTCATCCACGCTTCAAATCGGCGATCCATCCGTTCTCGCCAACCTGCTGGGTGTGCCGGTTGTTGGGGATTTCCGCCTTGCCGACATGGCACACGGTGGTCAGGGCGCACCACTTGTGCCATACTTCGACTACGTATTTTTCTGCGACGATGAGCTGACCCGTGGACTACTGAACCTCGGTGGCATCGCTAATCTGACGGTGCTGCCGGCCGGAGGAGCGGCGGGCGAGGTGACGGCATTCGACACGGGGCCCGCAAACATCCTCATAGACCTCGTCGCGGAGCAACTTTTTGAGCGTCCGTACGACGAGAATGGTGAACTCGCCACGGCAGGAACGGTCGACGACAACCTCCTTGCCGATTTGTTGACGCAGGACGCTTACCTCTCAAAGCCGCCGCCCAAATCCACCGGCCGCGAGCTATACGGCGCCCCTTATGCCCGGGCGATCATTGATGCAGGCGTCGAGCGCGGGCTGTCATCCCACGACATCATCGCAACGACGTCGGCATTGACTGCAGCCTCGATCTATCAGGCATATGCTCGTTTCATACGGGACCGACACACGCTCGATGAGGTGATCGTCTCGGGCGGCGGACGGCGTAACGGCTTTCTAATGCATCGCCTGCAAGAATCCTTTGCGCCCATTCACGTCCGACCGATCGACGCATTCGGTATCGATACGGATGCTAAAGAGGCGCTCTGCTTTGCGGTGCTGGCTCATGAGACGATGAGTGGCGTTCCGACGGGCATGCCGTCCGTGACCGGTGCCGGAGAATCCGCCATCCTGGGCAAAATCTGCATTCCTGCTCGAAATACTCTGTAGACGATGGAAAACGTAAGCTTTACGCCAATAGATCAGATCGGTGAGTTCGGGCTTATCGATCGCATGAAAGAGATCCTCGGCCCGACGACGAGCGATGACGTCATCCTCGGTATCACCGATGATGCCGCGGTGTATCGCGTGTCTGACGATCGGGTGAACATCGTGGCGACCGATGCGCTGATCGAAGGCGTGCACTTCGATCGTCTCTTCATGCCGATGGAGCATCTCGGCTACAAGTCGATGGCCGTCAACATCAGCGACATCGTGGCGATGAACGGCACGCCGCGCTTCGCCACGATCGCACTCGGGATTCCGAATACGGTGTCGATCGAACAGATCGAGGGCTTCTACCGAGGTGTTCGGCATGCCTGTGATGCGTACGGCGTTGAGGTTCTCGGGGAGACACGACGGCGGCTCGCTACCTCACGATATCCGTGACGGTCATCGGTGAGGCGGATATCCAGGATGTGGTG
>CBFGYX010000428.1:0-2207 GCA_965653075.1 uncultured bacterium | reverse complement strand
GTCGAGGTGGTGAAGGACGTCCCCCTCCAGGTTCATCCGCCGGGCAAGCTCCGATAAGTGGAGGTGCGTCCCGGCTACGCGATACGGCTCTGCGGCGGCAATCGCATTCTCGAGCGCACGCTCGTAAGCGGAGCGGGCCTCCGTCAGTCGCGACCGAAGCAGCAACGACGCGCCGTACTGCGCCAATACATACGATTCCACACTCGGATCGATACCTGAATAATCGCGAACGTATTCCTCCGCCGCGGCAATGGCACCGTCGACGTCGTTCAGAAGCCGTAAAGCAAACAGCTCGTCGGCAAACCACGCGACACCCGCATCAGTTGAGCTCACCGCAAGACATGCGCGCGCCTCGCGACTCGCATCGCGGTAATTCTGGATTGCGCGTTGATCGCGCGACCATTCGTCTACTATAGCGTGGCGGGCTTCCTTAGCGCGAGTCACAACATCGTCACAACGATCCACGACTAACGGTGAAAAAAGCACCACCAACAAATAAAGGAGGGGCACACCGGATATTGATCTGGTACTCTGTGGCGGGTAAGTTGCACCAAAGTAATATAATCACGTAACGTGGAGGTTATTGATGATTTACCGAATGGCAACCGATCCCTCCGGAGACGACAAGAAAGACGACAAGCCCAAACCGAAGGGCGGGACAGGTCCGGGGGGTGATCAGGCACCTCCCCTCGAACCGCCCACCGCACACTAGCATTCAGTATCGATGCAACAAGCCGGTACCTTCGGGTGCCGGCTTTTTTTCATAGGCGCTGCGGCACCGTGCGTAGAAGACGCACTTTGACGGCATCCGGCCAAAGAGGCGCAGCAACCAGTCACACCCCAATCACTTTATGCGGCTTCGGCGAATCGTACTGGGCGGATTTCGGGCACACGGGCGTTCTGAGATCGAGTTCGGTGACGGGGTCAATCTCATCTTCGGACCAAACGGCGTCGGCAAGACCAATATTCTGGAGGCGATCCATTATCTGTGCCTCACGAAGAGCTTTCTCGCCGTGCAGGATCAGTATGTGCTCAACAGCGACGCCGAGTATTTTGAGGTGATAGGGGAGTTCGAAGGGGAGCAGCGCGCGGAGCTCAGCGCACGGACGGCCTTCGTTCCGGGTGAAGGAAAACGGATATTCATTAACGGGGCACCACTCGACCGTCTGGCCGACGTCGTGGGAATGATGCCGCTCGTTGTGTTCGCTCCGGATGACTATGTGATCACGGCCGGCGGACCTGAAGAGCGGCGCCGCTTTCTGAATAACATCCTCAGCCAGGCGCGGCCGTCCTATATGGAAGACCTGTGGGTGTACCGACGAGCACTCAAGCAGCGCAACGAACTGTTGGCTCAGTATCAACGCCTGCGTATGCCTCCGCCGGATGAACTCCTCGAATCATGGGATAATGAGCTGGCACGCGCCGGAGCCCGAGTTATATGGCAGCGGCTCGACTTTCTCCGCAATTTCGACCGGTACCTCGAGAACGCCTACGCTACGATGGCGCACGTGGTCGAGCGGCCGTCAATTACATACTCGACCTCAATCGATGTATCGGACGACGTGGATGCTGCGGGCGTCGAGTCTCGCTTCGGCCGCCGGATCGACGAGCGCCGCAGACGTGACACCGACCTCGGTCGAACCGGCGATGGACCGCACCGAGATGAGCTCGTGTTCGAGCTGAACGGGATGGACGTAAGGCGCTTTGCCTCTCAGGGCCAGCACCGAACATTCGGCATGGCCCTCAAGCTGGCGCAATACTTCTACCTACATGATCGCCTCGATGAGACGCCAATATTGTTGCTTGATGATATCTTTGACCATCTGGACGCCGGTCGCACCGAGGCCGTGCTAAACTTGTTGAACAGCGACCGAGTCGGCCAATCGATTCTCACGTCAACACGATCAATACCATTCACCGAGCAACTGGATTTCGATGGAGACCGGAATCGGCTGCTTGAAATCCGTGAGCGAGGAACGGCGCCGGTACGAGTGTCTTCCTGAGCGATAATGGTGACAAAACTGTCAGATGGGTGATTAATCGGTCTCCTGACCCGAACTCTGGAAGCCTTGACCCAGGTAATCGGTCTCGTCACGCCGTCTCTATAGCATGTTATCGATTCCCAATCGCTAAAACAGACTTGATACGATGAGTAGCCGCCCTGTACCCCGCCATTTGCATGTGGCGGTCATCGTAATGTTGCTGGG
>CBFGYX010000427.1:0-2210 GCA_965653075.1 uncultured bacterium | reverse complement strand
GATGCATCGAGAACGGTTGTGGACGATACTGTCGAGGTGCCGGCAGATTATGTTGGATGGACCGTCCACCGTCCGCCACACGAACTACAGGTCGCGATCGAGCCCGATGCATCGCTCATCGTCGGACGGTATCGATACAATAGCTGGGCGAATATTACGCACGCGGTTTCGCTGGCATTACCGTATTACGCGGGTAAAGGACGTTGGGGCACGGCCGGTGTCACCACATGGATGGAGCCGCTCGGCAAGCATACCATCACGGCATTCGGCCTTCTCACTGCCGACGACCCGTCCAGCAGCTGGTTCAACGTCAGCTACATCAACAATCAGCTCCGCCCATCGATTGCATTGTCGGCGTACAGGCTGCCTGCGACGATCCGCGGCTACGGCGAGACGGTACTGGCCGAGCGCTACACCGGCGGCGATGTCACGTTGTCGCTGCCCGTTGATTGGTGGCAGCGGCCTTATACCGCTACGCAGATTTCCGCGCGCATTCGCTTTGCGCACATCGATCCGATTGATCTTCGTGATGCCGAGTTCTCGGCGGATCTCCCCGCGCCGCTGGCCGGCCGTCAACTGGACGTCCGGCTCGAGTTCGCCCGCAGGTTTACGAGACCGTACCGCCACAATGTGATCCACCCGCTGGACGGCCGCGGCATTCGGATGCGCCTTACGGGTGCGGCACCTTGGTTGGGCGCGGAGTCGCGCTTCGTCGAGGGCGACATCGCCGGATTTATTGTGCTGCCGTCGCTCGGCTTGCAGCGACTCTTTTTGTATGGACGGGCGCAGGCGCGTGAGGGCAGCGTACTGCCGCAAGATTACATCGGCCTTACACGCTATGACGACGTCCTGCTGGCGCTACCCGGTGCCGGTGTGATCGAATTGGGCGGGCGCGAGCGCGTGCGAGGCTTTCGCCGGGCCGCCGTCGGCGACAGGATGCTCTTTGGCTCGGCGGAGTATCGCGTGCCGCTTCTGACCGATCTGCAAACGCGGTTGCTCGGGCTGGTTTCGCTCGGCGCCGTGTCCGGCGCCGTGTTCATCGACGGCGCAATCGTGTGGGCGGGCGACGACTTCGACGCAGCCATCCGGCGAACGGGTGCCGGCGCCGAGCTCAAGAACGCGCTTCGTATCGGCGGGCTACAGCTTGGCCACGCAGTCGGCTTCGCTCAGCCGATCGAACATCTTGGTGATCCGGACCGCTATGAGGTCTATTACCGCTTGCGTGCCGCGTTGCCGTTGTAGATGGATCATGTGCAGACCCTGGTTTCGTAGCCACGGCGTCGCATAACAATCATCGGCCAAAGCAGGGCAATGCCCTTGTTCAATGCGCCGCACTCTGCGTACCCATAGCGGCCAAAGCAACATGGAACCTCATTTGAGAGCCTATGTTGTCCGACATAAGTAAGACAACAGTGCAATCTTCTATGAACGAGCTCGGCAAACGTCCGTCGGAAGCCACGGCAAGCGAAGTTAAAAACGCGTAGCACGAATACGTTGATCGCGTCAGCCGCGGCCGGGAAGTCGTCACGGTGACGCGCGATGGTAAGCCCGCGCTGCTGCTCACACCGATCGAGCAGGAGCCCGCGCGCAGAAGTGTATTCGGATTCCTTTCCGGCTCGGTCAGTATCGTCGGTGATATATCCGAGCCGATAGAGGACCCCTGGGAGGCTGATGGCTGAATTCAGTCCGCTCATCCTCGATACGCAAGTCTGGCTGTGGACCATGGCGGGAAGCCGCGACCGTCTCACCACCAACGCGATCGACGAGATTGTAGCCTGCGCCGATCAGGGGCGTCTATTCATTTCCGCCATATCGATATGGGAAGTGGCCATGCTCGAGGCCCGCGGACGCATTCGTATGGCAAGACGTATCGACGAATGGGTCAATGAGGCATTAAGTGCACCCGGAACCCACCTCCTTCCATTCTCGCCGGCCATCGCCATCGAAAGCAGCCGCCTTCCCGGCCCGGTGCATGGCGACCCGGCCGACCGCATGCTGATCGCCTCTGCGCGTGTCACCGGCGGCCGACTGGCCACGCGCGATCAGCAGATTATCGATTACGCGTCCGAAGGACACCTTGACGTGCTGGACGTCGGTCGCGAAGCATCATAACTGATGCACCGCGTGCCTCCGTAACAAACTGTGGCACTACTGCTCATCACCACATCGTCCCCCTCCTTGGTCTTTCTCTTAACCGCGCGATGGGAGTG